>JANJXJ010000106.1 GCA_024709105.1 Lentimicrobium sp.
GAGCGGCCTCGGTTTAGTAGGCCGATCCCGCAAGCCCAGCTTAACAGCTTAATCTTTACGTTTTGGCTTACGTTTCCTCGGCTGGGCAGTGCTCAACCCTTTCCAGCATCTGCATAAGCAGCCTTCTAAGGTTGACTTTCCGAAAAAACACGCTGAGAAATATTGAATGTAAAGTCAATGGGATGAAAAACGGGTCAAGCTTAGGTAGCTGCGGTGCGGATGCGAGGCCATGCGGCCTGAGCATTTGAGAGATAAAAATTTGGAAAATTGAATTTTGAATGTGGCTTTAAAGACAAAAAGTAAAATTTTATGCTATGGTTTTTCACTGTTGATTTTGGTGAAAGCGGAATTGCAAATTCCGCTTAGCGGAGCTTAAATGGTACATGATTTACGCTTTTTACCAATATCGCGCCCCACCGCATTCTGCGGGGCACGCCTCTGGGGCTTGAATTTCATCCTCCACAGCTAGCTTTAGTTTAAAACTGAGGAACTTGTGGCGTTACACCCTCAGCTGGGCAGTGCTCAACCATTTCGAGCATCTGCATAAGCAGCCTTCTATGGTTGAGTTAACGAAATAATAGAATGTACCAGAATTAAACGGAAGTTATTAATCAAAAATTAAAAATCCGAAATTTGCAATTGATAGTCTTTCGTGTTGCCCTTTTTAAATTGGAAAGCAAATCCGAAATTTACAATCAGCATTCTGCAATTGTGACATTCCGCAATTTCCCTAAAAATAATTACCTTAGCCCACCTGTTACCAACTCACCAAATCTTTTAACCATGATCAGAAAACTGATGCTTTTTGTGCTGGCCTTTGGCTTGTCAGCAGGAGTGAAAGCTATGGACGACGCCCGTCTGCTGCGCTTTCCCGATATCAATAAAAATTTAATCGCCTTTGTGTATGCGGGCGATATCTGGACAGTACCTGCCGGTGGCGGTGAAGCCAAAAGGCTTACATCGCACGAAGGCCTGGAACTTTTTCCAAAAATCTCTCCCGACGGGAAATGGATTGCCTTTTCGGCTGAATACTCAGGAAGCCGTCAGATTTGGGTGATGCCTTCGGAAGGCGGATCTGCCAGACAGCTCACCTGGTACAACGAAGTAGGAATTATGCCCCCAAGGGGCGGCTACGATCATGTAGTGCTCGACTGGACTCCCGACAGCAAAGAAATTCTGATCCGTGCCAATCGCACTACCTTTGGCGAACGCAACGGAAGATATTTTCTGGTTAGCCTTGATGGCGGCCTTGAACGTCCGCTCCCCATCGTTAACGGTGGTTTTGCAGTGCTTTCGCCCGATGCAAAAAAGATTGCCTTTACCCCGGTTGACCGCGAATTCCGCACCTGGAAACGTTACAAAGGCGGTCGTGCCACAGAACTCTGGACTTACGACCTGGCCAACAACACAGCAGAACAGATCACTCAGTTTGTTGGGTCTGATCAGTGGCCAACCTGGTGGGGCAACGACATAGTTTTTGCTTCTGACCGTGATCTTCGCCTGAACCTTTACCGCTTCAATGCCCAAACCCGGCAAACCACACAGCTCACTTTTCATAAGGATTTTGATGTGATGTGGCCTTCGGGTGAGAACGGACAGCTGGTGTACGAAAACGGGGGTTACCTCTACAAAATGGACATCGCCAGCGGTCGCACCGAAAAAATTACAGTTACGCTAAATTTCGACAACCCCAATTTGGTTTCCTATTTTAAGAATGTAAAGGACGACATTCATAGTTTTAATGTTTCACCCACCGGCAAAAGAGCTTTGTTTGATGCTCGTGGTGATATTTTTTCGGTTCCGGCTGAAAATGGCGTTGTTGAAAATTTAACACAAACCCCCGATGCCCGCGAGATTTTCCCGGCCTGGTCCCCCAACGGTAAATACATTTCCTATTATTCCGACGAATCGGGTGAATACGAAATCTATCTGCTTGAGAACAAAAAAGGAGCAAAACCCCGCAAGCTGACCGAGAAATCAGCAGCCTGGAAATACGAAGCCGAATGGTCGCCAGACAGTAAGTATTTGTTATACAGTGACCGTACCATGAAACTCTGGCTGGTGGATGTTGAAACCGGAAAACAGACCGAAGTTGACAAAGCTACAGGCAACGAATTCAGATCTTATTCGTTCTCTCCTGATTCAGAATGGATTACATACGATAAACAAAGCCCCAACGGAATGTCGGCAGTTTGGGTTTACAACATCCCCGAAGCCAAAGCAACTCAACTGACCGATGACCGTTTCAGCGATTTTAATCCGGTTTTCGGCAAGTGCGGAAAGTTTTTGTTCTTTGTTTCGAACCGCGACTTTAACCTTACCTTCTCAAGCTGGGAATTTGACTACCTGTATGACAATGCTGCAAAAATTTACGCTGTTGCCCTTAAAAATGATGGCAGTTCACTCTTCAAAATCAAAAATGATACAGAGCCTGTAAATGAAGAAAAGCCAGAAACCACACCTGCAAAGAAGGATTCCAAAAAGGGAGGTGAAGAGCCGGCAAAACCTGCTGAGAAAACCAGGGTAAGTATTGATTTTGATGGAATTAATCAAAGGGTTCAGGCTCTGCCGGTTCCAGCAGGCAACTACCGCATTGTTGGACCAGCCGATGGCGGATTGCTTTATATGAGTGATGGAAAACTGATGCGCTACAATCCAACCGATGAAAAAACCGAAGAGATCATGGAGCGTGCTTTTGCCATCAGGACAACTGCAGACGGAAAAATGTTTATGTACCGGTCGGGCGGTGATTTTGGTATTGCCAAAGTATCCCCCGGACAGAAAGCAGGAAGCGGCAAACTCGACCTCAGCCGTATGGAAATGAAAATTGATCCCCGCAAGGAGTGGAATCAGATTTATACCGACGGATGGCGGATTTTCAGGGATTATTTCTATGTGGAAAACCTGCACGGAGTTGACTGGACAGGTCTGAAACAGCGATACAGCGAGCTGTTGCCATATGTGGGCAGCCGCTTCGATCTGGATTATATTCTGAACGAGATTGTTTCGGAATCAAATGCCGGACATGCCTATGTGGACTGGGGAGATATAAAACGTGTAAAACGCATCAACACCGGACTGCTTGGCGCTGAGCTGGAAGCCGATCTGGCTGCAGGACGTTACAAAATCACCAAAATATACAAAGGCGAAAACTGGAATCCCTCACGCCGTTCACCACTTACCGAGCAGGGTGTAAAAGTTAAAGAAGGCGATTATCTGATCAGCATCAACGGTCATGAAGTAACGGTAAACGA
>JANJXJ010000139.1 GCA_024709105.1 Lentimicrobium sp.
ATTTCAACCACATGGTTATCAGCATTCGTTACCTGGTTAATCTGATAGGTAATTACCAGATCATTAAAATCATAATCGCCTTTTTGAGGCCACAAATCTTCAAAGGCCAATCCTCCAGACTGATTATTTCCTGGAAAATAACTGTTAAAAGCTCTCAGGGGGTCATTTGGGTAATCCTCGAGTACATCAAAAATCCCATCTCCATCAGTATCATTAAGGGTAGGATCAACCAACGGCATATTTGAATTGTCGATGGCTTCAACAGGATTTGAGGTTACATAAAAAACGGCATCATTAAAATCTTGATCACAAACAGGAAGTCGCCTGTTGATGTCTTCGAATCCAATTAAAAATTTATCGCGCTCGGCATCAAATAATAAAACATTGTGCTGTCGCAAGTCTGAAGTATTTTCCGGATTAAAATCAGGATTTGAGTAATAGTGTACTTTATTAGTGTTTACATGATTGCCGGTGAAACCAGAGGCAAGCATTACCCAGCCAATACCTGTACCTGCAGGAAACTGGCCTATATAAACTTTATCTCCCGGGTACAAACCTCCTCCGCTACCTGCAAGAGAAAAGTTTGGAAATGCAATGGTGATTATGTCAATTTCATTTGCGCTGGCAGGAGGATTGGAAACCTCGTAAGTGTAGAATCCAATGGTATTCTTGTTTCCAGCACCTTCATGCACCATGGTAATCCATACATCAGCAGTTTCAAGCAGATGTACATCGGTTTGATTGGCATTTGCAAGATACTCAGGGTGGTACTGAGGAACAGGAGCTCCATTAGGAAGCGCGGCATTAATATCGGCAAGCATATCTGCATCAATCACATCTCTGGGATTTATCAGGCATTGTGGCACACCAGTGCTGTTGTATGCACAAAGATATTCATAACCAGCAGTAATGCTTTTATATTCAAAGCTGCTCTTGTAACTGCTATTTGATGGGGCACCTCCTATTAGTACATTAATACCTGAACTTGATATTTCAGTCTCTGTTACTGTTGGAAGTCCGATATGCCCTGTTACTATAAAGAGTTTTCCGGTAATATCGCTGAGTGGAAATTCTGTTTCAAATATACCCTGTGCATTGGTTATTCCTGAAAGAATAAGATTGCCATTGTTGGTTTCTTCAGAAAAATCGGTGTAAATCTCAATTCTTACTCCGGGCATATTATTTCCATATAGGTCTTGAGCAGCGACTCTGATATTTTTAGCTGAAAGCATATCGAAGTTGAAATTATCGCTAACAACCAAATCGTCAATTGACTTGATAATAACAGGTTCCTCGGATTTGGGATCTGTTTTGTCGCAAGATGCGAACATCAAAAAAGATGCAGAAAGAAATAAAGCGGGTAAAAAAAGTTTATTCAGGTTCATGATTCTAGTTTTTTGTTCTTTAGTCAAGAAAGCGTCACAAAGAATCTATATGTCTGTTAATCAGTGAACTTTTTGATCAAGAGCACAGATTTATTTTGGGACAACACAAACAATCAGGGACTGATGCCTTTTTCTTTGTACTTGATTCGCTTCGCCCAGCGGATTGCAGGTTTCTCAATGAACAGATAAAAAAGCCATGCAGAGAATATGCTTATAGCCAAAGCTGCAAAAACCATCAAATCGCGCATTAATGCATCGGCAAATAATACTTCTGAAATATTAATGATTCTTCCTCCAATGGGGATGTGAACCAGATAAAGCGAGTAGGAAATATTACCAAGGAAAGCAGCGATTTTTCCTTTAAAATCAAAATACATAATAAAAAAGTAAGGTAAAAGAGCTGCAACCAGATAACGCTTGTCAAATTTTATGAAAATCAGCATTAAAGCTATCAGAAGAAGTGCGCCGAATTCATTTTTTTTCAAATACCCTATCCGGAACTGGAAAAGCAAAATACCAACAATAAAAAGCAGGCTATAATTGAATATGAAGCTATGGGAATCTATCAGGAACCCCAAAAGTGCAAAAACAAGCAGAAAGATATAGTAAACAGTTTTATTACTCCAGGTAAGCAATGGAAAAACCAGGGCAATGATGAGATAATATTGAAATTCTATAGCAAGAGTCCAGTAAACATCATTTAACCATGGCATTCCAAAAAATGCATTAAGGTATCCGAAGTGCAACACCAGTTGCGTAAAGTCAATTGAGAACTCACTACCCCTGTAATAGGGTGAAAGGGTGCTTATCCAATTCAATGCCAGAACCAAAATAATGCTGAGCAGATATGGCGGCTCAATTCTTACAAACCTTTTTCCCAGAAACCGGCCCAATGCGCTAAAAGTATACCCTGCACGATGCATCGAGTAAGGAATGACAAAACCTGAAATAACAAAGAAAACATCTACACCCAGAAAACCATACCGGCCTGCCTGATACAAAATATTATCTTCTGATAAAAACCCGGGATTGCCATGGGTAAAATGGAAAAAGCAAACAGCAACAGCAGCCAGGCCTCGCAAAAGGTCTAAGGACGAAATATAGTCCAGTTGTTTTTTCACCATTTTGGATAAGGTTTGTACCTAATTGAATGAGTTAAAATATTTGCCCGCAATTACGGTATCGGTTGAAAACTGATATCCGCAACCATGGCAGTAAAATGCACTGAAGTTTACACCACATAAATTAATGTTAAAATTTTCATGAAGTAATGCCCTGTTGTAAGATTTTTTTATATCTTCATTATTGCTGAAAAATAGTGCTGTTTCCATTATGCCCAGTACTTCTTCGTACTGTGTGAAGTAAAAATCTGATTTATGATAAATGGCAGGAATTTTTACGAAGCCAATTTTTGCACTTTTAGCAAGTATCTGCGAAAAGAGTTGTTCATAAATTACGCCGAAGCGTGATGTTTTGTACTTAATTGTCAATTGTTTTTCAACATCAAAAGCCCTGAAACCACAGGCTACATCAGGCAGTTCGAGCCCAAAAATGCTTTTCGTAAGCATTACAGCAAAATAATTACTTGCAATTTTGGTGTCCGGCACATTTGAAATGTCAGAAAACCGGCTTCCTATGACCAATGAGCAGGTTTCTGCTTTTTTTAAAAACTCACCAATAAATTCAGGAGGGTGTTGCATATCAGAGTCAAGGGTGATCAGCCTGTTTCTGCCTTCATTGCGGGCCATTTTGAGCATACCAGCAAATATCTGCGACAAACCAGTATTTTCTGAATAGTTAATTATTCTATATCCAGCTTCTTTAATTAGCTTTTCGGAATTATCAGTACTACCATCATTAAAAAACACAACGCTCTTCTGCCAGGGCATCAATGCAGGCAACAACTCAGGAAGATGAGCTTCCTCATTGAAAACCGGTATGCCGATCAGAAAATCGTCAGGTTCCATTTTTATCTATTTAAATACAAATTGTGTGACCTTTCTCAGGTTTTTAAACATCAGAGTAAACACATTGCCAAAATCGTTGTCCTGAATTGCCTTGTAATCCTCTTTGGTTTTTCTGATGATGTTTTTCAGATTTCTGTTGCTGGCTCCGCCTACCCTCATTTTAACCATTACTGCTGGCAGGTAGGCTGTGGAAATTTTGTATTTTCCCAAAAAACGAAGCATGGTATCGTAATCGGCTGCAATCTTGTAATTTATATTAAAAGTTCCGTGTTGCTCATATACCCACCTTTTAACATAAAAAGTTGGGTGGGGGGGCATCCAGCCCATTTTTAGGTTTCTGATACTGAAATGCCCCGATTTCCAGTATCTTAACACTTTACTGGTGTCTTCCTTGAACACATATTCCAGATCACCGTAAATAGAATCGGTTTGCCTGTTAATAAACAGATTGGCAACATCGGACAGGATATGCGGTGAAGCAAACAAGTCATCGGAATGCATAAAGCCAATCACATCTCCTGTGGCCATGGCAATTCCTTTATTCAGGGCATCATAAATGCCTTTGTCGGGCTCGCTGACGAATCTGGTAATCTTTTCACCATATGATCTTATAATATCTACGGTGCCATCTTTTGACCCTCCGTCAACTACAATGTACTCAATATCAGGATAATCCTGAGAGATAACCGAATCTATTGCGGTTCTTATGGATTGTGCACTGTTGTAGCAAATGGTGATGACAGATATTTTCATAATCACAGGTGTTAATCAATGAAACGTTCTTTGGTTTTGACGGCAGGGTTGCCCTGATATATGAAGTAAGGCTCAAGGTCGCGGGTGGCAACAGAGTTGACCGCCAGCACACTGTGCGATTTACAGGTTACTCCCGGACAAACCACGCTGTGAGCCCCAACCCAGGCTCCGTCTTCCAGAACTATTGGCCGTGTAATGAGGTCGAAACTGCTTTTTCTGAAATTATGGTTTCCGCATAACAGCATGGCGCCCTGCGAAATACAACAATTTTCTCCTATTTTCACCTGATCAAGATTATCAATCCATGCTTTTTCGCCTATCCAGCTGTAGTTGCCGATGCTTAGTTTCCAGGGATATTTGATGTTGACTGCAGGCTTAATTACCACGCCCTTTCCGATTATTGCTCCAAATAACCTCAATAGGGCAATTTTTAAGGAACTTACGGGAATAAGCGGGCTGATAAAAAATACGATATTAACAAAATACCATAAGGTGCGTTTAACCACGCCAGCTCCGGTTGAATAATTACCGGTGGTATACACTGAAAGATCGGTCTTATTCATCCTGAAAGAGTTTAATGTTTTGTTTCAGAACACTTTGGTCGGCCATAAAATCAGCTGCCTTTTGCCTGGCTCCCAATGAAAAATGATTATAATCTTCGCTGTTCATTTCCAGCAGTCGCTCAATGATATTTACGAATTCCTCTTTATTGTCCAGAGGAAGAGCCCATCCCGATTTTTTCTCTGCGGGAAGAATCCAGGGGGTTTTATCGCTGATCAGCACAGGCGTGGCAGCCATAAAACTCTCGAGAATGGTATGCCCGAAGTTTTCTCCGGTAGTAGGCATAAACATCAGCTGGCTTGACTTCAAAATGCTGAGTACCTGATGTCCCGGAATGCTGCCTTTGTAGTTTACTTTTACATTGGCCGGCATATTCTCAATAAGATTCAGGCATTTATTCCAGTAGTCCTGATCATAAACCGGACCGTAAATATCATAGTTAATTTTGCCTTTATGGCATTGGCTGAGCACTTCAAGCGCAAACAAAGTGTTTTTTTCAGGCGAGATGCGTGCAACAGAAACGATATTCAATTCGTCTGCCTGCTTTTCCTTTGCTGTCCAGGGCTCCAATTCTATCTTCATGGGAAGCTCTTCTGCAATCATTACTTTGCTATGTTTTCCTGTGGCATTGAGGATATCAGCTGCTTCTGCCTCGTTGGCTGCATGGAAAATTACATTCTTGTAAAGGCCTGATAATCTGGCTATTTTAAGAAAGATTCTTTTCTTTGCACTTTTTACATCAAGAGCATGTTGTCCCAGCATTCCATGGGCAGTAACAACGATACGTCCAGATTTTTTGCGCTTTGCCAGAATAACCGGAAGCACAGAAAAGTAAAAGGAGTAGATGCCATGTATATACACTGCGTCAAAGGAAGTGGTCTTGAAAAGCCTTGCCATTTCTGAAACCGACAACTTTCCGGCTGAAATATAAAAAGCATCTGCATTGGGTGCAATCTGATTCCAGTCATCACTTTTTACCTCAGGATAAGGAATGGTTTCGCAATAATCTGTATCGCGGGTAATGATTCTGAACCTGAAATTTCCTTCGAGCTGAGCCACCTGATTGGCAAATGCCTTCAGGGTTCCACCTGCTCTGTAGCCGGGTAAATACCAGTCAATTACCGATAAAATTGTTTTCATTGTCCGGCGTTTTATTTGTTCATTTCCTTCATCATGCGGTAATACAATTCAGCGTACTTTCCTGCTATAAATGCAGGCTGAAAGCGCTCAGTATTTTTACGCCCGCTTTCTATCAGGCGATTTCTTAGTTCAGCATCTTCAATCACTTTTACAATCGCCTGCCTGATTTCATCAACCTTAAGCGGATCAACAATATAGGCGGCTTCTCCTGCAACTTCGGGCATGGAAGTGCAGTTGGATGTAATGACCGGCCTACCAACAGCATTGGCTTCAATTATGGGCAAGCCGAAACCTTCGTAAAGAGAAACAAAGGAAACCAGATCGGCTTCCTGGTATTGTTTTATTACATGGCTGTAAGGGAGCCCGAAGTAATTGTTGTATTCTATGTTGAGCTTTTCAAGAAGTGCGATATGATGTTCCCTGAGCTGACCGAGAATGGTCAATTTTACATTTAAACCTGCAATCGCCTCAATGAGTCTTTCCAGATTTTTATTGTGAGCCGTGCCAACATGCAGAATATTAGGCTTCTCCTGATTAAAAGGCCTGGGAGTGAACCTGATGTCGGGTGAAATTGAATTATGTATGACCACTACCTTTTCAGGATTGATTTTTACAACTTTAAGTAACTCCTGACGCGTAAATTCGGAAATAACCGTGATGTACTTTACTCTTTTGGCGGGCAATGTAAACCAAAAAAGCTTGATGATGAACCGCTGAATACCGCTCAAACGTTTAAGTACCTCCAGGTCATGTATGGTTAGCACGGTACTGTTCTTTCGCATAAAAAACGAAATAAAGTGAACATCGCCAGTGATATGATTTATATCTCCTTGCTTGTCAATGACTTCAACGCAACTATGAAAACGTTGCAAAAACCCTTTGCTGTGCCTTTTCAGGTAATAGCTGCTGTGTTCAATGCCTGAAGGCAAAGCAGATTTTATAAAACCAAAAAGTTCTTCAATACTAAAATACCCTGCAAAAGGTTTTCTGAAGAAATAGACAACGTTTAACTTTTTCTCTTCCATACGCCTGATATTAAACTACATTTTTATTTTTAAGACTTTTGTCATTCCCCAGAAAACCATAAATGCCACCATTGCTGCCTTGGTAAAGTGGTTGAAAACCGTGGCAAAATCGGTTTCAGCCTTTACTACCTGAAAAAACAATACCGGAAGCCACAGAACAACAGTAGGATAGGTTTTTGCAATGGAGATGGTTTGAATGATGATCAGGTTGTAAAAAATGCCAATAAAAAGCAGGAAAATAATTCCGCCTATGACACCATAATTGGCATAGCCTTCACCTACTAATGAAATATCCATACTAGTAGATTCGGGGAGTTCGGTTCCGGTAAATCGTTCAAAGTTCGCCCTGCCACCGGCCACTGCCTTTTTGGGAGCCAGCACTCTGGGGAGAAGGCCTGCATATAAGGCTGTTTCTACAGTTTCTCCTTTCACAAAAGGGTAATTATCAGGCATATGGTTCAGGATTCTGGCAATAATCCAGCCCTGGTTTAACCGTGCACCCATATTCTGTAAAACAGAGGTTTCTGTTAATGAAGCCGGGTTTTCAAGTCTGCTCATTACCACTTCCTTGTATATCTCGGAGTTTGATTTGTCACTTTCGGCATACCAGGTAGCCATTCTGTATTCCTGTTTGGTGGACTGAATCAGCAATATCAGAAGCATTCCCACAGTAAGAAGTGCTACTTTTCCGGGCATTGGTATTTTGAGCACAAACGAAACGATGAGCAAAGAGAACATCATCCACAACACCAGTTCTCCAAACATTCCCATAAGAACCGATGAAGAAATTGACATTCCCATCACCAGCAGAAAGGCCGGCCATTTCAGCTTTGAATCAGTAAAAAGTATGAGATAAACACCTACAAACTGCAAGCCTGATAGAAGAAAGAACAGAAATGACAAACTTTTTGGGAGGAAGCTTCCTGCAAATCCGGCGGCAATTCCTATGCCAGCCAACAGATAACCCAGGTATTTTTTATCACTCAGGAATATCGTAATTTTACTGATGTCCTCTGCATCAATCACCCTTTCATTGGTAAATGGAAAGTACATTCCGGTAAGTAGTGCTATACAGGCCGGAACCACATAATTCATGTATTGCTCTTCCGGCACTGCCATGTAATACAAACTATCATAAGGCAATACATTGTATGCAAGCACCGGACCCACAATCCATTGCATAAGGGCAAGAAAGGCAATGAGGTCTCTGACTTCAATTCGTTTTCCCAGATCCTGAACAAACTTAACAAAAACCCCTGCTGAAACTGCCAGACCAATGGCAGAAACAAAGTAAAGCCCGCTGAACAGCTGAAAATATGCAAAAATTGCAATTCCCAGGGCCAGCAAGCCAAGACTTCGTTGCGTGAGGTACATCAGTTAAGTTTTAGTTCCTTCATTTTATTCTCAATGGCGGCTACGATTTCCTGAAACGACCAGGCCTGAATTATTTCAAATGATTTCTTGCCCATTTCCAGGGTTTGTTGCTTGCCCGCCATGATATTGTTAATAGCATTTTTGCAGCTTTCGTAACTACCGGAACCGAAGATATATCCATTATCTCCATTCTTTACCAAATCTACAGCACAGCCGGTTTTGTTGCTTACCAGAACGGCTTTGCTGCAGGCCATGGCTTCGTTCACTACCAGACCCCAGGTTTCTCCAGGCCCTTGCGATGGAAGTGCCACAACATCAGCCATTTGATACACATGTGGCATCATGCTTTGATTCTGAAACGGCATAAAATGAATATTTGAATTTCCTTTGCTGCGCTCTTTCATTTCTGCTTCCAGCTGACCGTTACCGGTAAACACAAGATGGCAGTTCTTTAAAGAAAGGCTGATAAATGCATCCAGCAAAAGCAGTGGATTTTTTTTAGGCTCAAACTTTCCAACAAACAGCATAACCTGATCGTCAGCTTGAATTCCCATGTCCTTTCTGAAGTTCTCTGCAATATTTTTATCCTCATTTACAGCTGTTGAAAATCTTTCAATATCAATGGCATGAGGAGCAAAAGTCAGTTGGTGTTCTTTGAAGCCATGTTTCAGAAAATATTGCTTGTTGTTCTGTCCGACATAAAATGCTCCGTCGGCATAATGGTACACCCACTTTAGCACCAATCGCCTGAGTTGTTGTTTCCATCCGCCGGTTTCGTCGAGGAGGGTAGAATCGCCCCTGAAATATACAGGGATTTTTCCTTTAAAGTGTCTCATGGCTCCCAGATGGGCTTTGTAATTCCATCCAAAGACCAGCAATGCATCTGCTCCCCACTTCTTTATACTTTTGTTTAGCCCGGGACAATCAATGCCTTTGTAGCTGCCTGGCCCCGGATTTGCCGAAATATTTTCAGTGAACTCATAATCATAGCCATCGAGCAAAGGGATATCCCATTTAATTTCGCGTCCAAAGTCCTTGTCGAACAATGTTTGATTGCTTTGGCTCCAGGTGTAGAAAATGCGGGGTTCAACAACGGAAGATTTCGCCAGCAGCCTGAACATAGGCGCGTTGTACTGTATGGGATGTGATGAAACTATGGCAAGTTTTATCTTTTTCATGGTGAAGCAATTTTGTTGAAGAACTCCACTTGTCTGCGAGCTGCCTCTCTTGCGGAATATGGCTCAAATTCATTCCAGCTGGTGTCGGGTGTAAAAGGCAGTTTACTCAGCAAACGGGATAATTCGTTGTATACTTTTGTTCCGCAAACCTCAGGCTCATCAGAATTTTTGAAAGTTACACATTCACCGGCTTGGGTTTTACTCAGAATCTCAACCACACTGCTGTTTTCATTAAAAACAGCAAGCAATGGTTTGTTGGCCAGAATGTAAGGATAGAGTTTTGATGCTGTGTAGTTGGTGTCGGTAGAACCTGGAATAACCAGCACATCTGCATCTTTTAATACCTGAAGGGCTTCGAAATATGGAAGCCGGTCAGTGATTTCTGTAACCTGCGATTCTACGCCATAACGGGCTGCTACAGGTTCAATGGTTTTGAGCCCTTTGCCATCGGCTGCATAACTGGTGCCAACAAAATACATTTTAATCTTGCCAAATAGATTGGGATTTTCGTCAACACCCTTTTTCAATCCACTGAAAATGGAGGAAACAGCCAGATTCATATCATGCCCGCCCCGTCCGATATATACCAGATTGATATTCCCGTCATCTTTTGTGAACAGCCGGTTTTGAAGTTTAGCATTTTCAAGTACCTGAAAATCAATTGAAGCGCCGCCAAATGGAATAACCCTGCACATTTCTGGTTTTATGTTGGGATATCTTTCCATCAAGGTTTTTGGATAACCTTCTGAAACAGAAACTATACCATCCACTTTACGCATTGCCCAGGCTTCCATGTGTTTGTCCATAAAGTAAGCCATGCGGAATTTGGGCGGGCGCTCATTTTTGGGTTTGTCCAGGTAAAAGTCATTTCTCCATGGGTCCTGCATATCAATAATATACGGAACACCAAACCGTTTTTTCCATATTCTGCCAAGCACCATTACGGGAAATGCAGTGGTAGAGAAGTAAACCAGTTCGTATTTTTCAGTCTTCAGAAGTTTGGAACCTGTTTTGTAATATGCTGATAATGAGCGGTAGCCAATATTTCCCAATCCAAACTTCCGGGTTTTGGTTGCCAGCCATGCAGGAATTCGTAAAATTTCTGCATTTGCAGGGAGGGTATCCAAAAGCAGCGGGTCGGTGCTCATTTCTACGAATTCAGGCTGAACAGCAATAACTGTTGATTCCCATCCCATTTCAGCGAAATATCCGATACTTTGCCTCACCCTGTGCATGTCGGCAGCATTTACAGGCGGAAAGTTAGGAGATATGATCAGTACCTTTTTGATAGATTTGCTCATAGCTTTTTGGTTTGTTATAAAACCACAATCAACTTTTCAGGGCATTTTCTACCCATTGTAATAATTTGTACTCTTGTTTTTCCCAGCAGAAAATATTTTCGGCCGTAGAGAGTGCTTTTTTGCCTGCTTCTTTCAGAGCTATTTTATCAGAAATCAGCTTGTTAAGTACCTTCACAAGACTTTCCTTATCCTTATTTTTAAAAAGGAAAACACTTTCAGGAGCCATCCGGGCTACTTCCTGCTGCCCGGCGGTATCACTCGCCAGTACAGCTATTCCACCAAGCAGATACTGCAGAATTTTATTGGTTATGGTGAGGTTGCGGCTGTCGGGAGTATATTCTTCGGTAGCCAGGCCAATGTCGTGTTCAGCAATTCTTGAAAGCAGTTCTTTATGCGGAACCAGTTTGTGAAAAAATAACTTGTGTCCAAGATGATGCGGAAAGACAGATAATAGTTGATCCTGGAAGTTTCCAAACAGGTTTCCCCTTAAATGCAACTGTACCGGAGTTTTGATTTCGCTGAGTGAATCAATCAGAAATTCGAGACCACGGCCAGGACCTATGGTTTGCGAATACCAATGTATTGATGGCATTTCCATGTCGGTGCGGTCGAGGAATCTGCCATCCAAAAGCTGGCGTTCGGCCAAAGGAAAAACATTGTGGAGAACCCCGGGTGCGGCTGCATCTGCAAAATCAGCAAAAGCTCCGGATAAACTTTCTGAAGTAGTATAACTGAATGCACCCTTTTGCAAACCAATCTTTTCATATTTTTCCAATAGCTTTACGGGGCGGGAGCGATTGGCCTCCGGGAGTAAATCGTGTGAATACCAGTCTTCAAAATCAAAGGCTGCTTTAAATCCCTTATTGATTAATTTACAGCCAATTACTGTGCTTACTTCCTGATGGCAGGTATACAGGTCAGCTTTTTCTCTGATGGCAGCTTTCAGGTTTCTTTTGTAATCATACCCCAGAGCAAACACATTTTCATAACCCAGCCTTGCAATGAGTTCACCGGCAACTCTTTTGCGAAGTCGTTCTTTAAGCCGGTACCATTTTGTGGTTTCTCCCGGGATCAGGTTAATAACACCTTTGAGTTTCACCCGGGGATCAATGAGTTTGAGGTCTTCTTCAAGAAGGTCGGCATAGGCAATAGTAGTAAGTATAGTTACTTCATAACCAGCCCTTACAAGTGTATTGGCTTCCTTAACTACCCTGGGGTTTCGGCAAAGATGACTTTGTGTAAGGATACAGATTTTTTTACCCATATTATTTTCCTCCTGAGCCTCTGAGTTTGTGAATGGTATGACGCAACTTCTTTGCGGCTTTCCATCCTAATGTTTTTCTGGTAAGTTCAACAATTGAACCTCCCATCACGGGAAAAGCTGGTTTCTTGCCTGTCTTTCTGATGATTTCTTCACATTTGTGTACCATATCCGGGTACATAGGGTAGGCATTGATGGCAATTTCAAGATAGAGAGTGGCCATTGCCTGCCGGTATTGCTCTGAATTCGTCTTTTCAGCAAGATAAGCCGCTTTGCAATTGAGGGCATGAAATGCACTTTCCAGGTTTTCGCGTTTGTTGTATTTTGAAGAGATGTTACCTCCACCTACAAACCGCCGGTAATAGTTTATTCCGCCTGTTGTTCTTATTCCTTTTGAAGCCAGCACCGCCCTTGCAAAGTACTCACCATCCTGGTCAAGCAGCAAGGTTTCATCCCAGGGGCCTATTTTTTTGGCTATGGAAGCGGGAGTTAACCATGCACTTGTCTGTACCATCCAGCGTTCACCATAACCGCCGTATAGTCTTACCAGAAAGTCAACGGGGTCATCGTTGTCAAAAATCCATGCAGATTCTTCGCGCGGTGACATGGTCATATAGTTCTCCCCATCCATAAAATGAACGGATGGACTGATGGCCATGAAATCTCCTGCATTTTCCAAAACCTGAACCTGTTTTTCGATTTTGTCAAGACTGATTACATCGTCAGCATCAAGGAATTGCAGGTATTTGCCTTTGCTCATGCTCAGGCCTTTGTTTCTGGCCACACAGGCTCCCTGGTTTTTCTGAGTGAATACCTGCAGTTTTTCTGACTCATAGGTTCTGGCAATTTCCACAGTTTTGTCCCTTGAACCATCATCAACCACAAAAACCTCAATCTCCGGCCAGGTTTGATTGACCACAGAATCGAGGGTTTCGCGAATAAACCTTTCGGCATTATAGGCGGGAATGATGATTGAGACAAGGGGCATGTAAGTAGTCATATTTTTAGTTACTTGGTTTCATCTGAACTAGGTTTAAGTAGATTCTGACTCAGAGTTATCAAATCACCATTCTTTTGGCTTTGAAATAACTCTTTGAATTATTTCATAATAACCCATTTCAGATTCCTTTTTCAGAATTTTCATTATTTTGACTGAATGATTCTTGCCAACGCCCAGGATATAGCGGGCCTGGTTCCATTTTATCTTTCTAAGGGCTCTGTTTCTGTCAGTTTCATCCAAAGGACAAGTTTCTTTGAGAAGCATTTCTTCAGCACATTTAAGATATTTAAATGGAATTGTCATATCGGTTCTGTTGTTTTGCATTTCCTGTTCCTCATGTTCTCTGTACCAGATTACTCCCTGAGCCATAAGAACAACTGAGTATTTAGAACTTAAATTATGCCACATCTCAAAATCGCCCAGATATCGTTTCCCACTGAAACCGCCAACACTTTCGAATGCTTCTTTTTTTATGATTGAGGATAATGGAGCCCGGTGGAAAAGCATTGGTCCAAAATAATGGTATTTATATGCTTCTTCAGGAGAAAGCAGAAATGGGTATGGCCGCATCTTGTCTGCTGGCATCGTGGAAAGTCCATATCCCGCTTCCGGAAACTTTTCCATTCCCGAAACCATCACCTGCAATCCGGTTGGGTAAATCATATCGTCGGCATCTACATACTTAAGGTACTTGCCATGGGCCAGGCTGGCTGCTTTGTTTCTGTTGGGATAATCGCCCAGGTTTTTTTCGTTGCGGAATACCCTTACTCTGCTGTCTTTTTCGGCATATTCCAGCGCGATTTCATAACTCCTGTCTTTTGACTGATCATCAACAATAATTAGCTCAAAATCGGTGTAGGTAGAAGCCAGCACACTTTCAACGGCAATAGCCAGATATTTTTCCCTGTTGTAAGTGGTCATCAATACACTTACCATTGGTCTTTCGTTTGCGTCCATCATTTTAGTTTTTAGTTTTTCTTAGCCTGAACTCCCTGAGGGGGTAAACCAACAAATCGTTTTTGTGAAACTTCAACTCCATCCATTCCTTTCACTTTGGCATACCAGGTAAAAAACATGGCTGCAGCCCAACCTGCCCTTACCAATGTAAAATTATACCTGAGCCATTTCAGTTTTTCTGATATGCTGAGCTGATTCATTCTCAGCAACCGGTAAATGATTCTGGGCACTGAAACCAAAGGATTTTTGGGATAACTGATGTAGTTGTAGAATTTAAAGTTCTGATAAAGAATAATGTAGCTCCTTTTGAAATAGAAGTTGTAGTTCTGGTGATGGTAATGATATACCCTTGCCCGGTAATCGTAAACGATTTTATAGCCGGCTTCCAGTGCATCTTTGGCCCACAGGGTATCTTCAGAAAACATAAGTTTCCGGAAAGGCAGATTTATTTTCGCTGTCTTACGGTACATGGCATTTACATCGTCCCAATTGCAGAATTTATGCTGCTCCTTGCCTGTAAGTTCTTTAAATCCAATGCCTTCAGGGAAATGATAAGAAAATGGTTTTGCTTCTGAAGCAGGCATAAACCACTGTAATGGGTTTTTGTCAGGATGATGAGGAACAATCTGTTGACCGCATACCCCGGCCACCAAAGGATCGGCAAAATGAGTCAGCATCATTTCAAGCCAGTCATCGGTTGCTGGCGTGGCATCCTGCACGGTCATTACCACAAACTCACCGGCTGCAAGGCTGACACCCAGATTACGCGTTTCTCCATGGTTAAACTCAGCCGGAGGGAGGTGGTGAACTTTAACCGGGTATTGCTGCAAAAGCTCAAGGGTGCCGTCTTTTGAACCGGAATCTATTACAATAACCTCCATCTGTTCTTTAATGGTCTGTCTGAACAATCCATCAAGGCAGGATTTGAGTGTATCAGCCCCGTTTTTTACAGGAATAACAACCGAAACAAGGATATTATAAATCTCCGTATTTTCCATGGGCTTAATTTTTAATCAGTTTGTGTTTTCCAATTCCCGATTCGATCTTGCCTTTACCCATTTCTTTACTGATAAAAGTGTTTATTGCAGGTAATTTATAAAGCCGCAATACCATCAGCAACAGCAGGAAATATGATTTGATAAGAAAACCAATTTTAAAAATGCCATGTTTTCTGCCAAACGATAAAATTTTGAAAGCGGACTTATAATTTATTGATTTGATTGCACCAAAAGTTACATTCTGTCCGAGATATTTTAGTCTGGGAACTGCATCTGCATAATTTTGATCAAGGATTGCCATTGAGCGGGTTTCAAAAATTTTTACCCGGCTTTTAATTTTGGCAGGAGAGCTGATTTCATTCTGGCTGATACTGCCGGTTTTGTGTGTGCGATAAAAAATGTCAGGCCTTGCATCCCAAATTTTTAAATGTTTGAGCCCTGAAGTAAGCGCTTTCAGATGAAAATCAACATCCTGCCAACAGGCCAGCCCTTCGGTAAAACCAGATATTTTTTCAACAGCACTTCTTTTCCAAACCGGGCCACTTGTTTGCCAAACAGCGTCTAAAGACAGAAAACGCAATAGGTCGGGTTCACCGGTTTCAATGTTCCAGTAAGTATCGGCAGCAGCAGTATCATCACTGAACATAAGCATTGGAAAAACTATAAAATCCATTTCAGGATGCCTTCTAATGGCCTGCAATCGCTGCTCAATACAGAAAGGAGCCAATAAGTCATCTGAGTCCAGAAAAATAATATGGCTGCCTTTGGATTGTTGCAATCCTATGTTTCGGCAGGTAGGGGCTCCTGACGGTTCACGGTCACGCTTGATATAGCTGACCCGGGAATCAAGCTCAGCATAATGCCTTCCTGTTTCATCGCTGTTGTCGGTTGAACCATCATCCACCACAACGGCTTCCCAGCCGGAATGGGTTTGACAGAGAAGGGAATCCAGGGTTTCCTTCAGCAGATTCCCTCTGTTGTAATTTGGAATAACAACCGAAATGAGCAATGAGTCTTCCATTTTCTCAGGCAGTTTCAGGTTAGTTTCTGACAGTTTTCTTTAACTTCACTCCGGCTTCCACCAACTTTTGACCCAGCCAGGGGAACATAAGCAATTTATAGGTTCTGCTGTCTTTCCATCCATCTCTTAGGATTTCGCCTCCAACTTTTCTGATAAGTCCAAAATCTTTTGCATCAACATAAAGAGAATATATATATCGCAGGTCATCTCTGAAGTGTTTCCCCTTTGGATAATTAACCACTTCATTTGCCTTTGATTCATATTTCTCAGGAATTATATGCTCTCCGCGCATAATGGGGTCAGTTCCAATGGTGCGTCTTTGATTGGAATAATCAATCAGAAGATGTCTGAAATGGCTGATTTTTGCAGCATGTGTATGCGTGGCAGATCCACCATGTATCCGCATAAAATATGTGCAGTCGTTGAGTACAGCAATTTTGTATTTTTCAAGCAACCTGAGCCACAGATCATTGTCTTCCGAAACGATAAATTCAGGCCGGTAGCAGCCAAGTTCAATAACCTCTTTTCTCCGGTAACATGCTGTACCATGCACTACCGGGCTGGAGGCATTGAGAGAAAAGTCATCAAAAGTGAGATCCCTTTGCTTTTCTCCACCGAAGTACCTGTTGTTAGGAACTCTGTAATTTCTTGCAATATTACCTTTGGCTGTCATAAAAGCCTGCTGATTGCAAACCATCACATATTCAGGATTTTTTTCAAGGAAATCTACCTGAATCTGCAATGAATCGGGGGTGGAGATATCGTCGGCATCATGCCTTCTGATATATTTTCCCCGGGCAATTTTCAACCCGTTGTTTAACGAACGGGCAACACCCTGATTTTGCTGATTGATCAATACTATTCTCGGATCGTTGTATGATTCAATAATGGCTTGCGAATCATCTTTTGATCCATCGTTAACCACTATCATTTCAAAATCAGTAAACGTTTGTGCCAAAAGGCTGTCAATGGCCGGCCGCAGATAATCGCGTCCATTATAAACCGGCATTAATATGCTCACCAAAGGTTGCTTTTCCATACAAAAAGTATTAATCAAACATCCATTCTGACTTTAGTACAGTTTTAGCCCTTTTATCAAACGGATAAGGGCGTTGAATAAAAGCGTCACCCTGTTTGATACTAAACCGGATACAGTTTTCTATGTAGTCGAAAGTGCCGTATTTATTGCCCAGCCAAACGGAAATATAATAAGTTCCGGGAGCAAAGGAGATATCCTTAATTTTAATAGATACCTTCTTTTCTTCACCTTTGTCCATTGATTTGATTTCGAATAAGTCATCGGCATTGGTAATATGGCCAATGAATTCGTTGGAATCATTGCGAATATCAAGAGAAAGGTCGGCGTAATCAATGTTTTCCCTGGCTTTAAAACGGGTTTCAATCATAAAAGTGTCACCCAGGAATACTTCATCAATTACTTTTCTATTAGTGTCAACCATTTGGTATTCAGTAAATTCTGCATGACGGGTTCCCGAACGGCGAAGTTCATTCTCGTTTACAGAAGCTTTCTTATAGGCTGAAGTGATGTCGTGAATCGGCCCTTCCATTTTCAGCATTCCATTTTGCAGAAGTATTCCCCGGGTACACAGTTGCTCAACGGCAGTAAGGTTATGACTGACAAAAAGAACTGTCCGGCCGCTTTTTGAAACCGATTGCATTTTGCCAATCGCTTTTTTCTGGAATTCAGCATCGCCAACTGCAAGAACTTCATCCACAATAAGAATTTCTGGTTCAAGATGTGCTGCAACAGCAAAGGCCAGCCGGACATACATTCCTGAAGAATAACGTTTTACAGGAGTATCAACATATTTGCTTACTCCTGAAAATTCAACAATTTCATCAAATTTAGATGAAATTTCCTTTTTAGTCATTCCAAGAATGGCACCATTAAGGTAAATATTCTCCTTGCCGGTAAGCTCCGGATGAAAACCTGTACCGACCTCAAGCAGACTGGCAATGCGTCCTTTTACTTTTATTTCGCCAGAAGTTGGTGCTGTTACTCTGGAAAGCAGCTTCAGAAGCGTGGACTTGCCGGCTCCGTTTTTACCTACTACCCCAAGCACCTCGCCATCGTTAAGAGAAAAACTGATGTTTTGCAAAGCCCACACATAATCCCCTTCGCGGGAATTGAGGGTGTTTACTACACCAACTTTTTTTGTGGGATCTTCTTTTCCTCTTATTTTGGCGAAAAAGCGGTTCAGATCGTGGCTTAGGGTTCCGGTTCCCACAACTCCCAGCCGGTATTGTTTTGAAACGTTTTCGAATCTTATTACTTCGTCAGACATATGCTGAGTTTTTTTTGACGTTGAAATTGTTTTTGTAATGTTTGTTAAACAGTATCCATAAAGGTTTTTTCAACCTTATTGAAGATAAGGATACCAACAGCAAGCAATACTACTGTAAACCCCACAGAATAAAGTAACTGAAGGTAATTTACACTGCCGGTGCCGAGCAAGGCAGTTTTAAAAGTTTCAATTACGGGAGTCATTGGGTTGGCAAGCACCAGCAGCTTGTACTTTTCAGGGATTTGCGACAACGGATAAATCACAGGAGTAGCATACATCCACAGCGTTACTCCAAAAGTTACCAGATGCACCAGGTCGCGGTACTTGGTGGTAAGCGAGGAGATGATGATGCCGAAGCCCAGCCCTAGCCCTGCAATGATCAAAACCAGCAAAGGCAAAAGCAGTACTTCAATGCCTGGTGAAACATGAATTCCCTTTATCATGAAATAGGCCAGAAAAACAAGCAGGAAAAGGAACTGAATAACAAAACTCACCAGATTTGAAATAACAATGGAAATGGGCATTGCCAGTCTGGGAAAATATACTTTCCCAAAAATAGATGCATTTTTAATAAAAGTTTGTGAGGTGTCGTTCAAACAGGTTGAAAAATAATTCCATCCGACTATTCCTGCCATATAGAACAATATTTTAGGAATACCATCAGTAGGGATACCTGCTATGTTGCCAAAAACCACCGTAAACATAAGGGTAGTAAGCAATGGCTGAATGATAAACCAGATGGGTCCCAGTATGGTTTGTTTGTATTTGGAAACAAAATCGCGCCTTACAAACAAACTGATCAGGTCTCGGTATTGCCACAGTTCACGGAGGTTTACCTCAAAAAGGCTGCGTTTGGGCCTGAGTACCATACTCCAGTTTTCCTGCCTAAGCGGTTCATTTGGCCTGTTATGTAGAGAATTCGACATCGTTTTTCAGTGTTATTTATTGTTGAAATTTTCTGAGGAAGTCAGCATAAGTGTTTTTAATTCCTTCTTCAAGCCTGATTGAAGGGTGAAAGCCCAGCGATCTCATAAAAGATACATCAAGCAGTTTGCGTGGAGTGCCATCGGGTTTGCTGGTGTCAAAAAACAGCTCACCTTCAAATCCAACAACATTTTTGATGAGTATTGCAAGATCTTTAATTGAAATATCTTCGCCCCAGCCCAGGTTAACAAATTTGTTGCCCTCGTAGGTATTCATCAAAAATACACAGGCATTGGCCAGATCATCCACATGCATAAACTCTCTTAAAGGAGAGCCGGTTCCCCAGATGATTACTTTTTCAGCCTTACTTATTTTTGCTTCATGAAACTTGCGTATCAGCGCAGGTAATACATGTGAATTCTGAAGGTCGTAGTTGTCTTCTGGCCCGTAAAGGTTGGTCGGCATTGCTGAAATATAGTTCGTGCCGTACTGTATGTTGTAATTCTCGCAGAGTTTGAGTCCAGCTATTTTTGCAATTGCATAAGGCTCATTGGTATATTCGAGAAGTCCGGTAAGCAGGTATTCTTCCTTTATAGGTTGCGGTGCATGTTTTGGATAAATACATGAACTTCCCAGGAAAAGCATTTTTTTAACTCCTGCCAGGTAAGCCTGATGAACAATATTGTTCTGAATCATCAGGTTATCGTACAGGAATTCAGCACGGTAAGTGTTGTTTGCAACAATTCCTCCCACTTTGGCAGCCGCATAGAATACAAAATCGGGTGCCAGGGTTTTATACATTTCAGCAGTTGCCTCCTGATTCATGAGGTCAATTTTCAGATAGTCAACTTTTTCTGATTGAAAAGCCGGTTTTCTGTTGCGGTAAGTGCCTGTAATATTCTGATAGCCATCTTTTACCAGTGCCCTCACAATTGCACTTCCAACCATGCCGGCTGCGCCGGCAACCAAAATTTTGTCGGTTTTATTCATAGTAGCTGTGTATATCGTAACCCCCATCTTTCAGATATTTGTCCTTACGCATCAGTTTTACATCCGACATCATCATGTCGTGTACTAAGGCCGCAAGGTCATATTCAGGTTCCCAGCCTAACTTTTGTTTGGCTTTGGTTGGGTCTCCGATCAGCAACTCCACTTCTGTTGGCCTGAAATAACGTTCGTCGACTCTAACCACAACTTTGCCTGGAGCAACCTGAAATTCATTATCAGAGCATGAAACTACAACACCGGTTTCATTAACTCCTTCGCCTTTGAATTCAATTTGTATTCCCACCTCAGCAAAGGCCAGCCTCACAAAATCCCTTACTTCAGTAGTAATTCCGGTAGCAATTACATAATCATCGGGTTGATCCTGCTGAAGTATAAGGTGCATGGCTTTGATATAATCTTTGGCATGTCCCCAGTCGCGTTGTGCCGACAGATTTCCCAGATACAAAGTATCCTGCATTCCCATGGCAATACGTGCCACCGCCATGGTAATCTTGCGGGTTACAAAAGTTTCGCCCCTGATCGGTGATTCGTGGTTGAAGAGTATTCCGTTGCAGGTGTACATATTATATGCTTCCCGGTAATTCACCATAATCCAGTAAGCATAAAGCTTGGCAACAGCATACGGAGAACGCGGGTAAAATGGTGTTTTTTCGCTTTGCGGTATTTCCTGTACCAACCCATATAATTCTGAGGTACTGGCCTGATAAATTCTTGTCTTTTGAGCCATCCCCAGCAATCTGACGGCTTCAAGTATCCTGAGTGCCCCGATACCATCGGCATTGGCCGTGTATTCAGCAGTGTCGAAGCTTACTTTTACATGCGACATGGCTGCCAGGTTGTAAATCTCATCGGGCTGAGTTTCCTGTATTATTCTGATCAGGTTGGTAGAATCTGTCATATCGCCATAATGCAGGATAAAGTGTTGGTTATCAACAAACGGGTCCTGATAAAGATGGTCAATTCTGTTGGTATTGAAGAGTGAAGAACGGCGTTTGATACCATGAACGATGTATCCCTTTTTTAAGAGATATTCCGAGAGATAAGCCCCGTCTTGTCCTGTAATACCTGTAACCAATGCTACTTTCCTGCTCATACTTTTAAATTTTTAGGTTAAATCTTCCGTAAGAAATCAATCAATAATCTTCTTGCTTTTTTGTAAACCCTTACCAGAATAAATCTTTTGGGGGCACTGTCTCCGTATGCTTTCAGATCGTTGTCACTGACTTTTAATTTAACATCATTAAAAACGATCCAAAGATTTTTCATGTGATTGTTTACAGCTTCGTGTATTGCCGTGACAAATTCCTGTTTCCGGGTAAAGTTGTTTCTTACCAGAAAAAGAGTTGCATCACTGTATTTGTTAAGCAGATAAGCATCTCCAAACAGCCCGATGGGCGGGGTGTCCATGATGATGTAATCATACCTGCTGCGAAGCTCTTCAAACATTTTTTTTGTTTTGTCCGATTCTATCAGCTCATCGGGGTTGGGAGGTACCGGCCCGGCTAATAAAATGTCAAGATTCTTGGTGAATGTTCTCTGTATAACCTGTTCAAGCGGATAACCACCCACCAAATGGCTGGTTATGCCAATTTCCTGATCAAGATTAAAACCATCAAGCTCTTCGGGGCTGCGGAAGTCAAATCCAAGTAATAATGATTTTTTTCCGGTTAGTGCATAAACCGAAGCTAAGTTTGATGCAAAAAATGTTTTTCCTTCTTCAAGTGTTGAGGAAGTAACAACAACCACCTGCTGGGCTTTTTCGGGAAGTAGATCAAGTTTTATTCTGATGATTCTGAACAACTCAGTAAAATATGAACCCGGGGATCGGATTACAACATCGTGGCCCTGAGGGGGATAGTTCGCAATATTTCCAATTATAGATACGTCGGTATTACTGGTAATGTCCTCAGTGGCCAGTATCCTGTTGTTGAGATATACCAATAAAAACAAAAATATGGCAGGCAACAGAATCGCCCAGATGTAGGCATTCATATATGCTGTTTTCGGGCTCTTGGAAACATTGGTAATGCCTGTTTCTCCGGCGTAGTCAATAATTTCATGGTCGGGCATGTTGGCTGCCAGCTGAAGTTGTACTTCCGATTTGCGTTTTAACAGAAAATCATAAAGGTTGTCAATAATCTTGAAATTACGCATGATCGAAAAATATTGCCGCTCCATTCCGGGCAACATCATAAACTCCTGATTCATAGACAACATGCGCTCATCGGTGCTGTTAATTTTTTCTTCAGTTGTTTCAATTACCGTGCGCATACTCTCTATAAGAGATTCTTTTAATACCTCTATTTCGTATTCAAGTGTTTTTATGTAGGGATTATTTTTATTCGAATTAGACAAAAGCTTATCCCTTTCCTGAATTTTCAGAGATAATCTTCCTTGTAATTCGTTGAACATAGGCAAGTTATAGCCCATGGATGAGGGCATAACAATATCGTCAATATCTTCTCTTTCCTTTACATAATTTATAAGATAATTATAGTATTCCAGGTCAAGTAAAAAATTCTTTTTATCTTTTGATTCTGAGTCCAGATTTTTTAGCAAAGCGCCGACTTTCTGATCCAATTGCATAAACTGATTGCTTTTCCTGAAATCCTCCAGCCTTTGCTCTGTATTATTCAATTCCTCGCCAAACGCTTGTAATTGAATATCTATAAAACGCAGCATATTGGTCAGCATCTGGTTTTTTTTGTCCAGATTGCTCTGTAAAAATTCCGTAGTCAGCTGGTTCAGATAGTCCATCTCCTTTTGCTTGTTGGTGCCTGTTGTGGAGATAATCATAATGGAAGGCCCGCGCTCAATATAGGCATTGGTTTTATCAAGATAATGTCTGACCAGGCCATTGATATCATTGATCTGAAAAGCGTATTCATTTTGAATCAGGTCTTTTGCCACAACATCTTCTTTCAGGGTAACAACAAAGCCATAGTCTTTGGATGACGCAAGCTCGCCGAATCTCCAGGTTTTGGGATTTTCAAGGGCAGATGTTTCATCTGAGTAGATTTCATAGGTGGATTCAGAAAGAACTTTCAGATTTATTTTTTTATATCTGACCTGCTTGTGTCCCGAATCAAGTGCTACAGTAAAAGGTGAATCCTTGTAAATCTCGTTCCAGATGTGTTTCCCTTTGGCAAAGTAGGATACCTCAAAATCAAGCTTTTCAATGATTTTTCTGATCTGTGCATGTGATTTTAACAAAGCAATCTGATTGTCAATGAGTTTTTGATTCAGGAAGAGTGGTGATGACGAAATGGCTGCTTTTTCGTTTAAAATGGAAGAGTTGGTTTTGTCTTCTATCAATATGCTGGTTTTCAGGCTGTATTCGGGTTCAATGTATTTGTTCTTATTCCAGGCAAACAGCGTAGCTATGGTAAGCGAGAGTGCAAAAATGTACCAGTTCTTCAGGTATTTTTTTAATACCCTGTTGATGCTGATTTCTGATTTTACTGAATTGACTGTTCTTCCCATTGCCGTAATAATTTAGTTTGTTCCTCTGAAAAGAACCAGAATTGCAACCGTAGTAGTTAACAGAGATGAAATAATTGCTGTTGAGAAAGTTTGAGTAAGTCCAAATGATTTGGCCCGCATGGCTTCAACATAAATTACATCGTTGGGGTAAACGTAAAACATGTTTTCCACCAGCTTTCCGCTTGTAAGGTCCACCAAATACACTTTCTCCTCTCCGTTAATTTTTCTGAATACTTTAACTTTTTGCCGTTTGGCGTATGTAGTAAGCCCGCCTGCTATGGTAATGGCTTCAATTATTGTAATCTTGCTTTTGGTCATATTGTAGATGCCTTCTTTATTAACTTCACCCAATACGTTCATGGTATTGTTGATAAGCTTCACATCCACCCGGGTTCTGTCACCCAGTATTGATCTGGCACTGGCTTTTATGGTATCATGTGCCTGCATCAATGTTAATCCTCCCAGTTTTATATGCCCGATATACGGGAAAAAAATATACCCTTCATTGCTTACATTATATCCCAGCAAAGATTGATTTTCGGAGTTGATAAAATTCATTCCTGAACCTGGTTCTAGAAAGCTGCTCAGTTCCTTTTCAATAGTTCTGATGTTAATGTATAGATAATCATTGGGTTGAATAATATATTCTGACAGAAAGCTTGTGTCTGTAATAAAATTATTGACAAAGGAACTGTCATTTACTTTTTCGGTTTGAAGTAAATTCAGTTTGCTCTGAGGAATACAAGATGCCAGACTCAAAATACCTATGAATGTAATCACCTTCAGAAGCAGACGGAGAAGATTAATTTCTTTAAGCTTTTTCATTATTTTTCCTTCAGAAGTTAAGTCTTAGATATATATCAGTTTTGGTTAAAAGTAACCCTGTATCAACTGACATATTGCGCTTTTTGATTCTAAAGGTATTGCAAAAAAGTTTACAACTGATAAATTTATTTAATTGTTATCAACACTATAATATTAATAACTTGCAGACAGAAAATTTGAGTCTTCAGATAAGTTTATTTACAGTTTGCATTACTTCTATGCGGTCGAGGGGTTTAATCAGGCATTTCCTGAAATCACCTTGAAGTATCCGCTCAGTCCAGCTGTCCTGTGCAAAGGCTGTTTGTGCTACAAAAGGAACCATTTTATATTGTGGCCACCTTTTTTCAATTTCATTTTTCAGCATAATGCCGTCCCAGGGTTCCGGAAGCCCTATGTCCATGAATATCAGACTAAAAACCTTACCTGAGCTGGATGTGTTTTCAATCAGATTTATAGCTTCGTTTCCTGAATAGGCTATGCTCACTTCTGCAACCTTTTCCAGAAACAAGCTCAGTACCCTGGCATTGATTTTATTGTCTTCAACAATCAGTATGCTTGCATTTTTTAATTTAATCTCCGATTCAATGGCTGTAAGTGTTTCTGCCGGTGTATTTTCACTGTTCAATGGAAGCAGAATTGAGGCGATCTGCTCGCTTGGCTTAGTTATGTTTATTTCCAGTTTGGCATCAATCAGATTGAAATCCGAAAGAATTTCTGAGATTTCGGGGTTGTTGCTAAAGATTTGTATATCAGTATTATATTCTGGCAGAACTTTTTCTCTGTTAATCTCCTGAATAATCGGATTGGGAATATCCATGCCGATATTGTCAATGTCTATCAATAGTTTTTTTGATGCGGCATCTTTGTTGATGTTTATTCTTACTTCTCCCGATCTGGTAAATAAAATAGCCTTGTGTACAAAAAAATGAAGGATATTCTGTAAACGGGTTTCATCTGAAATGATAAGTACATCTTCATCCCCTGCAACATGAATAGCAGCATTCTGTTCTTTGGCAAAAGAACCGAGCAAAACAACTATTTTTTTCAGCAGCAGGGCAGGGCTCAGTAAGGAAAGTGTTACCCGTTTGTTTCTGCTCCCGGGGGAGATACTTTTATCGAAAAGTGCTTTGAGCTTTTGCCCGTTGGTTAATATGCCATCCAGATAATTAGCATAACGGCTGTTCTCCTCAATTGCTTTTTCAAATTTCAATGCAGAACCATACCCCAATATTCCATTCAGCATGGTACGTACTTCATGCTGAAGGTTGTTGTCTTCATCGGCAAAAATTATTTTAGTGGTTTTTGCTGGTACAGCAGATTCCACGGGCATTTTTTGTTCCCGGGGCGGGGAAGCAATATCGGCAGTTATTTTGGTTTCTATGATTTCCTTTAAAACGCCAAGATATTTTTGCCCTTCGATTTCCTGAAGTTCAAGAGATACTGGTTTCAGAGAATTGGATGAAAGCAGCAACAGGAAATCATGTTTAATTTCAGTAAGAGTTTCAACCGATAATGGGTTGGGCGAATCTTGCATAGTGAGGAAGATGTCGCGCAGGTGAACCTCAACCAAATCATCCTCGGTATGCCCGCTAACTGATTCAAAAACAGGATTTAAAAGTAAAATCTCGCCATCAATATCAGCCAACAGACAAGCTTCCTGCCTTCCCTGAATCAGAGAACGGTAGTATTGCTTGTTTGCCAGTGCCTTTTTAGGCTTTTTATCGCGGTTACCGAATGTTAAGATGGTCAGGTCCTCCTTTATTTTTATGTTTGTACATGAAAAAAATGTTCAAACATTCAGTTTTTATTCAAAAATGTATGTTCAAGAATCTGAACCAGCCTGGCGCCAATGGCTGCAGGCGAAAGGTTCTCATCGTAAAATTTCCTGCTGTTCCGGGAAAGTGGCAGATACTTTGATTCGTAATCAGTAAAATGTTCTTCAATGAAATCTGCATATGCCCTGCCACCAGCTTCGGGCGGGAATTTACAACCATTGATTCCATCTTTTACTACAGCTCCCACTCCTCCGGTGTTTGTAGCCAGCGAAGGGACTGCGAAGGCACTGGCCTCAGCAAACACAATTCCGTAACATTCTGCTCTGGTGGGCAGAATAAGGAAATGGCTGTTGTACATGAGTTGTTCAAATTGACTGTACTGGGCTTCGTCATTCTTGTTCAGGTAAGGAATCACAGTTACTTCCGCATCGCTGGTATAACCTGTAGTTTCCGGGGGAACACATCCACAAATGGTTAAAGTGCACTTTACTCCTCTGGCCTTTAATGAAAGGTAGGCATCGTAGGCAATTTGCCCTCCTTTTCTTTCCCATTCCACACCCAGAAACAATAAATTACATACCTCTGATTGTGCTGATTTATCAATCATTTCAATCAAAGGAGCCTCTTCAATGTTAGCCGGAAAAGGCATTTCAATACAGGTTTCAGGACTACAGCCATAATCCTTAATGGCCGAATGCATTGCCCATTCCGAAGAAAATAGCCTGAGTCGTGATTTATTTAATGCCTTTTGCTCAATTTTGTTGCCTTCTGCAACCGACAATCCGGTAAACCCCGAGAACCATGTATAGTAATTGTACAATAGGCTGAAAGTAGCATCAGAGTAATACACCAAAGGAGCATCAGTTTGCAGGAGCGCAATTTCTGTGGATGCCCTCAGCGCAAATATACAGTCGTAATGTTTGTTTTTCAACAACCGCTTAAATTCCCTTTTATAGAAATAAGCCATCAGCAAACTGTGATCGAGGTTGTAGCGCTTTCTTCTGAATAGTAAACGCAATGCCCTGCTCAGGTATCCATTGAGCAGTTTCCTGGTTTTGGCCGGGCCGATAATATCAACAGTTTTAAAGTGCTGTTTCAGGATTTTAAGAAAAAAGTAAGAGACCCCCGACATGGCCCTCTTATTCATAGGGTCAAATGAAGATAAAAAGGCAATTCGCAATCCTGATTTGTTTTCTGCAATGCCCATGCTCATATTATGCTTTGTCTTATTAATCCACAGAACAGGCAAATGTAATTATTTTCAGTGCAACCGAAAAAAATCTTACATTATTTTGTTGCAAACAGGAAATTTAAAGAACATTTAACAATCAGAAGTAACCCGGATACCATACACCTAATCATTTATTCATAATATTTGTTTACATAATACTCTAATAATCAGTTGTATAATTTTTTTTGGCTCTGCCTTTAAACAAAAAATTACTTTTTGTCACCAAGTACATTAATTTGACGGACTAAAACACTACATTTGTGTTGATTTTCCAAAGTGCATTGTTATTAAATGTGGCATTAACAAGCAACCCCAAATATGGAATTTACAGACTTCTTTTCTGGCTCGCAAACTTTAAGTCTGGCATTGTCGTTCCTGGCTGCAACGTTGATTACTGCATTGTGCATTCCGCAGATCATCAGGCTCAGCAGGAAATATAAGCTGGTGGATAATCCCGATCAGCGTAAAATGCACAAAGTGCCCATTCCTACTTTGGGCGGAATAGGTTTCTTTACCGGGTTTATTGTCCTTTCCCTTTTCTGGATGATTGTTTTAGGCAATCTTTCTGATTTTGTTCTGTTTATTGCATTGCTGGTTCTCTTTGTTACCGGCATTTTTGATGACCTTACCGATATGCGTGCCTTGGTTAAATTCGGCATTCAAATCGTGGTTGCATTGATTATTTCCTATTTTGGTTTCAGGGTAGAATCGCTGTTCGGAATTTTCGGTATTTACGAAATGCCGGTCTGGGCGCAGTATGCTTTTTCGGTTTTGCTCATTACCGGCCTTACCAATGCGTTTAACCTGATTGACGGAATTGACGGCCTGGCTGGCGGCCTGGCTTTTATTAACTCACTCATCATGGGAGCGATTCTGCTTCTTCAGGGTAATGTGATTTATGGAATCTTAGCCATTTCCTTTGCAGGTGCCTTGTTCGGATTTTTAATTTTCAACTTCAATCCTGCCAAAATTTTTATGGGCGACACCGGCTCACTCATTGTAGGATTTCTTATGGCCATCTTCGGAATTGTTATCCTCAAAGCCGGTGCTCCTCTTCATCCCTGGTTTCAGGATCATACTTCGGCCATTACTATTGTAGTTGTTGGAATTCTTCTGCTTCCGGTATATGATACCCTGCGTGTGTTTGCCGAACGCATCCTCAAAAAATCATCGCCATTCAAGCCCGACAAAACGCATGTTCACCACCTGCTTATTGAAACCGGAGCCAACCACAAAAAAGCAGTATTTATTCTTTATACTACCAATATTCTGATAATTGTGGCCGCCTTTCTGCTGCGTAAATCAGATCCTTCGTTTTCGGTGCTTATGCTTTTTATACTTGCGGCCATCTTATCCGAAAGCATCAACATCAAACGCTGGTTTATGGAAATCGCCCGTGGAAAACAAGCCATGGTTGAAACCACAAAAATTACTTCCGAAAACAGGTTTCTGGAAGATATACTTGACGAAAGTGACTCAAAATAACCCCTCATGGACAAAAAAGAACTGATATTTCTGGTTGAAGACAATGCAATTTTTGCAACCACGGCGCGCAAAAGCCTCGAAAAAGACCTGGGCTTTGATGTTCAGGTATTTGCAACCGGAGAAGAGCTGCTCAAATTTACCGAAGAGAATCCCGGTGTTGTCCCCTCCATTGTTATCCTCGACTTCTACCTCAACAGCATGGTGCCGGAAGCCATGAACGGAGAAATGATCCTGGCTAAGCTCAAAGACCCCATGATCAGGAATAACCCGTACAGAAAAATTCCGGTCATTATGCTTTCGGCAGCCGATGAACTCAGCATTGCCATCAATCTGCTGAAAAAAGGAGCTACAGATTACATTCTTAAGGATGAAGTCTTTTTCGAAAATCTGAAAAAAACCATAAGCAACATCATCAACCTCCGCAACTATCAGGCTGAAATACAGTTTCATAAAAACAAAGCCGAAGGTTACCGCAAACGCCTTATCATTATGGCTGCCATTATCATAGCGCTGATGGGGCTGGTTTTTTATTTGTTTGCGTGAGAGGGGGGGGCTCTCCAATTTTGAACATTTCTTTACAAGGGAAAGAATTAGATTTGATAGTTGAATAAGAAATTCTATACCATAAACGTGTTGGTAATTTACTTTTACAAATGATTATGCGGATGATGTCGCTTCAACAGCCGCGACCAACTAGTGAAACTGCAATTCTGCCCAATAATTAATTCCTTAACTTCCCTGGTTTTTCCTGACTTCTACTTTTTCACCTCCTTCAACATTTCCTGCAGGGCGAGCATTTCGTCTCGGAGGCGGGCGGCTTCGATAAAGTCGAGTTCTTTGGCTGCTTTTTCCATGGCTTTGCGGCTTTGCATAATGGCTTTGTCCAGCTGCTCGCGGCTCATATATTTTACCACAGGATCGGCTGCCAGACTAAACTCCTGATTTTCAATATAAGCCTTGGAGGCAGCAGGGGAGGAGCCGGCCACGGCAGTCTGCCCCATGATAGAACCAGTTGATTTAATAATCTGCCTGGGAGTAATGTTGTTCTCAATATTATAGGCCATTTGTTTTTCGCGACGGCGGTTGGTTTCGTCAATGGTGCGCTGCATGCTGTCGGTAATTTTATCAGCATACATAATCACTTTGCTGTTCAGGTTTCTGGCGGCTCTGCCCGCAGTTTGGGTAAGCGATCTCTCCGACCTGAGGAAACCTTCCTTATCTGCATCAAGAATGGCTACCAGCGACACTTCGGGCAGGTCTAAGCCTTCGCGCAGAAGGTTGACACCCACGAGCACATCAAACAAACCCAGCCGCAGGTCGCGCAGGATTTCAACACGTTCTATGGTGTCAACATCTGAATGAATGTAGCGGGTTTTTATATCGAGGCGTGTAAGGTACTTGGTCAGTTCTTCGGCCATACGCTTGGTAAGGGTAGTAACCAGTACCCGGCTGCCCGATTTTACGGTGCGGTCCACTTCATCAAGCAAATCGTCAACCTGAGTGAGGCTGGGCCTGATTTCAATGGGAGGATCAACCAGTCCGGTTGGCCTGATCAGCTGCTCAACCACTACACCTTCCGACTGCTGAAGTTCAAAATCGGCCGGTGTTGCACTTACATAAATGGTTTGTCCGGTAATGTTTTCAAACTCTTCGAACTTCAGGGGGCGGTTGTCCAAAGCCGATGGCAACCTGAAGCCATACTCCACCAGCGTTTGCTTGCGCGATTTGTCACCACCATACATGGCTCTGATCTGCGAAACAGTTACATGGCTTTCATCAATTACTGTGATAAAATCATCAGGAAAATAATCCAGCAGGCAGAAAGGCCTGGAACCCTGAGAGCGGCCATCAAAATACCGGGAATAGTTCTCAATGCCACTGCAGTAGCCCAGTTCGCGCATCATTTCAATGTCGTAACTTACCCGGTCTTCGAGTCGTTTGGCTTCCAGGGGTTTACCGGTTTCCCTGAAATAATCAATCTGTGCCATCATATCGTTCTGAATCAATTCAATGGCATCTTTCATTTTCTCTTTTGAGGTGACAAAAATATTTGCAGGATAAATGTTGATCATTTCCAGCTTTTCGATACGGCCACCGTCATTGGGATTAAAGGATTCAATGGATTCGATTTCATCGTCCCAGAAAAGAATCCTCAGGGCGTGATCGGTATATGCGGGGAAGATATCTACCGTATCACCCTTCACCCTGAAGTTGCCGCGGGTAAATTCGGCTTCGGTGCGGCTGTAGAGGCCTTCAACAAACATCCACAGCAGCTTGTTGCGGCTGATTTTGTCGCCTCGTTTGAGTCTGATAACGTTGCTGGCGAAGTCGTCGGGATTACCAATACCATAAATGCATGAAACCGAAGAAACCACAATTACATCCCTGCGGCCCGAAAGCAGAGCCGAGGTAGCGCTGAGCCTGAGTTTTTCTATTTCATCGTTGATGGAGAGATCCTTCTCAATGTACGTATTGGTAGTAGGGATAAAAGCTTCGGGTTGATAATAATCGTAATAAGATACAAAATACTCCACCGAATTATCAGGAAAAAACTGCTTGAATTCACCGTAAAGCTGAGCAGCCAGGGTTTTGTTGTGGCTGAGAATCAGGGCAGGGCGATTCACTTCGGCAATAACATTGGCAATCGTAAAAGTTTTTCCCGATCCGGTAACACCCAGCAGAACCTGTGCGGGGTCACCGCGTCTTAAACCTTCCACCAGTTGTCTGATTGCTGCCGGCTGATCACCCGTTGGGCTGAATTCGGATGTGAGTTTGAAGTCCATTAGGAAATTTTTAGGCAAATTTAATGCTTAAACAGATAGGAGAATAGCATTTTTATCAGTTGCACATCATACCCGGCCGGTTATAGAGTAAGTTAGTTTCGAAGAGTTTTGTAAACCCGAATAAAAATCTGAAGCCTGAAACCTGAAAATTATTGATTAACAGCGAAACCTGAATAACACGGAAGTTTGGATTGCGGATTTCTCTCATTATCTCTTCGTACTCCCGGGACAAGTGACTTCTTACTTCTTACCTCTTACCACTCTTCATATCACTTCGCGCTCCCGAGACCACTGACCTCCGATCCCTGACCACTCTCGTTATCGCTGCGCGCTCCCGAGACAAGCGACCTCTCTCGTTATCGCTGCACGCTCACGAGACAAGCGAGCATTGCCCTCCCTACCTGCTTCCAACCTCCTTTTTCTTCCCAAGACCTACCACTGCCATAATGGGATAATGATCAGACATTCTGATATCAAATCTTTTATAACTGCAAATAGAAAGAGATCTGTCAGCCATAATGTGATCAATCCGGAGCGGATAATAACTTTCGTTGTAGGTTCGCTGAAATCCCCTGCCTTTTGCTCTGGCAGCATCGCGCAGCGAACTACCGATTTTATGATAGGCATATGAGCCAGGGGTATCGTTAAAATCGCCGGCAAGAATAACCTTGTGTGGGCTGCTGGTTATGGCATCCGATAAAATACCTGCCTGATACGATCGCTCTATAAAGGCTCTTTTAAGTTTGTTAAATGAACTGATAAGATGTTTAAGACCAGAATCCCCGGATAGAGTTTCTTTCCCTGGCCTCAGAATTTCTTTTTCCTGAATCAGTTTTACAGATTGAAGGTGAATATTAAAAACACGCAAGGTATCCTTTTTGACCAAAATATCGCTGTAAATGGCAAATATCTCATTGTCGGGTGAATAATGAATGCCATAATTGAAGATTTTATATTTGGAAGCGGTAAGCAATATGGCACTGGTTGATTTTGCCTCAGGATCGTAATTCGAAAAATGTGTAAAATTCAGGTGAAGAGAATCTTTTACATGGTCAAAAAAAGGAGCGTGTCTTTTGCCTTTCATCGGGTATTCCTGAAAGCAGATGATATCGGCTTTTTGTTTGTTCAGGAAATTGTGAGCATATAATTGTGCTTCTGTTTTGTCTTTACCCTCAAACCCATCAAAGTATTTGACATTAAAACTGATTACTTTTAAATTGACAGCATTATCCTTGCAATCAGATCTGCTTCCCCAGCTGAAATATCTGAGCATAAAAGGTATACCGGCTATCAGATATATAGCTGTGATGATGAATATTTTCCTGCTGAGAAATACAGATAAAAACAGATTTCCCAGGTTGGTCAGCCATATCAGAGGAAATGCCAGTCCCATTAAGGCAGCCGGCCAGAAATATGCAGGGTCAATATAGGGGGATAAAATGCCTGTAAGCAATGCTGCTAAAATAAACAGGGAAAAGAGTGCATATAGAAATCTGAAAATCTGTTTCACTTTTACCTGTTATTTTTTGAGAGTTAAGAAAACCTGATGGCAAGTTAGTGGGTGTCTTGACAAAACCGCTACCAAAACATTCAATAAAACTTTCAGGTGTTACCAATCGGGGGAAAGCCATTCCTGATGCATCAAAAAAACCAGAGGCAGTGCGAAATGTTCAAAATTTTATGAAATAAAGTTGCTGGTTTAATACATCCGGTGAATTTATCAGAATCATTCTTTAAAAATGATTTTTATTCATCACTCAGCAGATACAATCTGGCTTTAACAGGAAGATGGTCGCTGTATTTCTGGTTGATTTTTCTGTAATCCGACACAGCAAATCTATCCTGATCGTAAAGGATGTAATCTATTCTGAAAGAGGGGAATGGCCCTGCATAGGTTTGTGAAATACCGCGTCCCGATCTTATAAAGGCATCGGCAAGGCCATGTGAAATGCGGTGATAGGCATAGGATGAGGGGGTATCATTAAAATCACCTGAAACAATCACCGGGTAAGGCGACCTTTCTATTTCATCTGCAACTTTCTGAGCCTGAACAGACCTGGAAATGAAGGCTGCTTTTAACTTGCGCGCCATGCTGCGTAACCTTACAGATACTTCTTCCTGCTCGTCGGCATTGTTTTTCAGGTCATTCACAAATAAATAATCTTCGCGGCTGAACTGAATTGACTCCAGATGTATATTAAACAACCTGATGGTATCCTTGTAATGCACAATATCGGTAAAGATGCAGACATTGGCAGGATTGCTGCTGAATCTGATTACACCTTTTGAAACAATCGGCCATTTGCTGAATGTAGCAATGCCATATGGCTGGGTTTTGCCTTTTTTCAGTACCTGAGATAGATGGCTGTATTTCAGGCCGGAGTATTTGCGGATGGAATCGGCAATTGTTACTTTTCCTTTTCTGCCGGCGTGGTATTCCTGAATAAAGAGTACATCCGGCTTTTCACTGGCAATCAGGCCGAACATGGCAGATGCATCTTCGCTGATTTTATTGTTTTTCCACTTGTACAAGTCGAACAACCTCACATTGTATGTCATTACATCAACCGGATGTTCAGTTCTGACTTTGTCGTTGAATAATCCGGTTTGAAAATAACCTGAAATTCTTTGCCAGCATATCAGAGTAACGATCAGGGGCAATAAGGCGAGGCTACGGCGGGTAAAAAACCAGAATAATATAAAGAACAGATTTACAATAAGCAGGTAAGGAAAAGCCAATCCGATAAATGCAGGAATCCAGTATTTTGAGGGAGGTACATAGGCTGCAAAAAAACCGGTAATCAGGGCCAGAACAACAGCAACATTGGCTGCAAGCGCCAGCAGCTGTAAAAAAGAAAGCCTGCCTGTATGTTTTTTTGTAGCCATATCAGGGCCAAAATTAACCTTTTTTACTGTTCGAAAATAAGAGCTCCTTTTCTTCTTTCGAAAGGCTGTCGTATCCCGAACGGCTTATTTTATCAAGAATAGCATCTATTCTTTTTTGTTTCTCAGCCTTGTTTTTGTTGAATTCCTCATCAGTGAGGGGGCGATTGTGATGAACTTTGAATTTTTTCCGGGTGCGGCGATAGGTTTTGGGATTGAAAATTTTCATCAATGGTTCAAAAATTCTGGTAGGGTCCAGATTGGGGATCATTTTTATCCACAAAAATCCCCACAAGGCACCACCGAGATGGGCAATATGTCCGCCGGAATTTGACGAACTGATCATCAGCACATCAATTACAATGGTAAAAATGGCGATGTATCTTATTTTTACCGGGCCAAACAACAACAGATGTATGGTGTATTCAGGAACATAAAAAGCTATGGCTACCACAACCGCCAATACCGATGCCGAGGCACCCAGGGCAATGGCTGATTCCCTGGCAATTTCAAAAACAGGAAAAGTATTGAAAGCCAGAATATACAGCAGTGCACCGGCCAGTCCGCCAAAAATGTAGGTACCCAGCAATTGCCGTTGCGAAAGGTATTGCACAAAAATATTTCCAAACCAATATAACCACAGCATATTGAACAGGATATGGAAAAAATCGTTGTGCAGGAACATATAAGTTATTGCAGTCCAGGGTTTCTGCAGAGCCTGACCGATGTTTGCCGGCACAGCCAGGTAACTGTTGATGACGTGCAGAATCAGCTGCCTGTATGAGCCATCACCGGCTGATTGGGGTGAAGCAAATAAAAAAGCAAAATTGCTGATCAGTAATATTCCAATCCATATAAAAATATTGATCAGGATAATAACCGGAAGCGGCTCCCGGCTGCGGAAGAATATCTTTATTCTTTCAAAAGGTGATTGTTGCTGAAACATGGGTACAAAAGCTTAATCCCAGGACTTAAAACGGTTGATCCTGCTATTCCAGTATTTGATGAGGAAAAATCCGAAAATCATCCCGCCAAGGTGGGCAAAATGGGCTACGTTGTCACCTGCATTGTCTCTGATCCCCAGAAACAACTCCATAGCACCATATGCAATTACAAACCACTTGGCTTTGATGGGAATGAAAAAGTAGAGGTAAATCAGCGCATTCGGGAACATCATTCCAAAAGCCAGCAGTATGCCGAAAACTGCGCCTGAAGCTCCAACGGTGGGGATATCCATTTGAATAACTGCCAGTTCATTCATGTACCTGGAAGCATCACTAATGTAGGAAGTGTTTCCCGGATTTGCCGACCACTCGGCAATAAATGAACTTAGCTGAGGCATATAACTGCTGAAATGCTCATTTACAAAGGCTGCAAATGCATCGGGGCCAGGCTCCATCATCACCCGGGTTATATCGGCCTGCATGCCCGAAATGTCAATCCATAATACCAGCATGTGTATTAAAGCAGCGCCAATTCCGGTAATCATATAATAAACCAGAAACCTTTTTCCTCCCCACACATTTTCCAGGGTATTTCCGAACATCCACAGGGCAAACATGTTGAAAATGATGTGAGTGGGGCTTCCATGCAGAAACATGTAGGTAACCAGCTGGGCAGGATTGAATTTTTCTGATCCAAAGTAATGCATTCCAAGATAATCTACCAGATTAATCTGGAAGACCTGCTCTGTGGTTAGTTGTGCCAGAAAAAACAAGCCGTTGATAATCAGCAGGTTTTTAACTACAGGAGGCAGCACATTAAAGCCGCGGGGAGAGTATCGTTGATCGTTCATGCAGGTTCAGTTAGCTGAATCGTTTTTCAATTTCGTCGGTGCCTATCATCAGTATTGTATTTTTTCCGGAAGGGCTGATGTTTGAAACCTGACAGGCAAAAAGGTCGTCAACCAGCGATTGCATTTCTTCGGAAACCAGCACCTTGCCAGGTTTGATGGCCATATTTCGCGCCATTGACCTCAGAAGGTTCTGTTGCTTATCAATTTTCAGGCCCAACTGATTGTGTTTGAAAGTTTCCAGCACAGATTCGAACAGCGCCTGTACATTTTCGTCTTTCAACTCAGCCGGAACTCCCTGAATTATAAACGAATTGCCGCCAAAATGTTCAATCTGAAAGCCAACGGAGGCAAAATCATTTTTTAATTCGCCGGCCAGTTCGGCATCGGGTGCTGACAGATTTACAGTCACCGGAAACAACAATTGTTGTGAATGTACCCTTTTCAGTTCGATTTTTTCGGTCAGTTTTTCAAAAAGTATGCGTTCATGGGCTGCCTGCTGGTCAATAATCATGAGGCCCGATTTTACCCGGGTCACCACGAAGCGTCCGTTAAGCTGCATAAAACCTCTGCCGGTCTGTTCCTGATTAAAATCAGCTCCAATGGTAAGTGTAGCTGCCGGTTGCTGATTCCCGGGCATTGGAAGGGAGCCGGTGTCGAATAGTTTTTCCCAGCCGGCAATGTCTTCTTTTTCAGTTTTTGGCGATAACCGCAATTCAGGCTGATTGTTTTTCGCAAACGGATTATAACCGGTGTTTACATGTATGCCTGGCTCCACCAAAGGTTTGTCTTTGGGAAAATAGGTCTGAAAACTCTGCTCAGTTTCAAAATCAAGGGTTGAAGAAAAACTGAACCTTCCGATGGCTTGTTTCACAGCCGAACGAATCATGGCATAAATTACCTGATGCTCCTGAAAATTGACTTCCGTTTTGGTAGGGTGAATGTTGATGTCGATGGATGCCGGGTCAACCTCCAGAAAAAGGAAATAGGTAGGGAAATAGCCTTCAGGAATCAGCTCGCTGAATGCTTCTTCGACAGCATGATTCAGGTATGGATGCTTGATAAAGCGATTATTTGCAAAGAAAAACTGCTCCCCTTTTGTGCGGCGGGCACTGTCGGGTTTGCCAACAAAACCGCTTATTTTCACCACATTACTTTCCTGATTTACAGGCAACAGGCGTTCATGAAAGTTGGCTCCGAAAACATTGGATATCCTGAGTTTGAGGTTGGTAGCAGGAAGTTTGAAAATTATCTTTCCGTTGCTGTTGAGCGTAAAAGCAATTTGCGGATTTACGAGCACAACTCTGTGAAATTCATCGAGAATGTGGCGCATTTCGGCCTGGTCTGACTTCAAAAAATTGCGGCGTGCCGGAACATTGTAAAACAGGTTCTTTACTGAAATGGAAGTTCCCGCTGAACAGGCACAGGGCTGTTGCGACTTTACAGCCGAACCTTCAATGATGATGTGGGTTCCCAGTTCATCCTCGTGCCGGCGGCTTTTGAGTTCCACCTGAGCAATAGCGGCAATAGAGGCCAGGGCCTCACCGCGGAAACCAAAGGTATGTATTTTGAAAAGGTCAGCAGCTTCCTTGATTTTGCTGGTAGCATGGCGCTCAAAACTCATGCGCGCATCGGTAGGCGACATTCCGCAGCCATTGTCAATTACCTGAATAAGTGTTTTCCCGGAATCTTTAACAATAAGTTCAATGGCATCGGCACCTGAATCAATTGCGTTTTCAAGCATTTCCTTGATAGCAGACGCTGGCCTTTGCACTACCTCACCGGCTGCTATCTGGTTGGCAACTGAATCGGGCAATAATCTTATGATGTCGGACATACAGCAGGCAACCTATCTCAGGAAAATGTAATAAATAAGAACTAAAACAGCAATTATGTAAATGTAGAAGGTACGGTTCGACATCTGCCTGTTTTTAACATCGCGCCTGCTGAAGGTTTCCCTGATGCGGGATTTCAGGCGCTCCGATTCTGCAAGTTCCGGCTCCTTGTACTTTTTCAGTCTTTCTTCCATTTCTTCCTTCTCCTTGTCGTACCAAACTGGTTTGTATCCAAAGGATTTAGGTTTTCCGGTTTTAAAGGCAACTATTTTCATGGTTCTGAGTTTTTGAGTTTTTCAGAGAGTGCTTGATTGTATGAAAATAATCATTCACTCATTTGATTTACAGTCTTTAGTATTAAACAGTTCTGCCAGTGTTTTTATTGCACAAGGCCACTTGCGAAAATCAGGGTTGCAATGTGCTGAGCGACAGTATTTGCCGAAAGAGTATTCAATAACGGCAGATGATTGTTCATTTGAATGTTCAATACAAAAATCGAACTACAAAAATACCGATAAATATCAATATTTTTGCACGCTATTGAATAATACCGCATAAGGAAGCACTCAGGGTGCATTTGAGGCAAAATTTCATGTAAAATGAAAGCAGATAAACCAGACAAGCTCAGGAAACTACAGGTAATCGGCGACAGGCTGTTAATCAAGCCTTTAACAATTAATCGCAAGACAAAAGGAGGTTTGTTTCTGCCACCCGGTTATAACGAAAAAGAGGAAGTTCAGACGGGTTATGTGCTGAAAGCAGGGCCCGGCTATCCCATTCCTGCAATAGAAAGTGAAGAGGAACCCTGGAAAAGGGAAAGTCATGAAAATGTAAAGTATATACCGCTGCAGGTTGAGGTAGGAGATCTGGCTATCTTCCTTCAAAAAGGTGCCATTGAAATTCTGTATAACGATGAAAAGTACTTCATTGTTCCGCAGCATTCCATACTTATGGTTGAAAGGGAGGATGATATCTGAAGCTTAATAACTTCCATAAAAATTAAAAGGCCGGAATTTCCGGCCTTAAACTTATATTTTAAGCATGCAATCAGGCATTGACAGCAGCAGGAAACTTTTTGCTTACCAGATAAAATCCTCCGAAGAAAATTGCACTGTAGAAAAGGTCACCCATCAGTCCGTTGAACATAAACGGAAGACCTGCAATATACGCCTGCATCAGTCCGGAAAAGTCTTTGGTATAGGGCATCATTCCGCTCATCCAAGAACCAAAGTTGGTAATCAGGAAAAAGGCAAGGGTGGAGGTAATGGATGCAAGTACAACATTACCTGCCTTGACGCGGTTGCTGAGCCAGAAACCGATCAGAACAGTAGCAACCATACCGGCATAAACGGCAATCATGGTAGAATGAAAACCAATGATCAGATCGCTCAGTAACATGGCGGCCAATGGAATAAGAAAAGCAAACGATTTCCTGCTCATGTAAGCCCCGCTGAAAAGAGCCATAGCTGCTACAGGTGTAAAGTTGGGCCAGTGGGGCAGTAAACGCATTACTGCTGCTCCGGCAATGGCAGCGATGATGATGAGAGTACGGGTATTCAGTACTTTATTATCCATGTTACATCCGTTTTAGTTTCCGGCAAAATTATAAAAGCTTTGCATTGATTGGTAAATTCCTGACTAAATTATTTTGAAAAATTATTTATTTATTTGACAATCAATATTATAACTAGCCTGAATATATTCATTTCTTTGAAAAACAACTTTGAAGTTGAACTGTTTTTTTTCATAAGTTTGCATTAAAATCTGAAATCAGGATATGATTCAACGGTTAATTTCTACAATATTAATTATCATGGTGTTGGGCTCCTGTAAGCACGACCGCTCTTCAGCAGACCTCATACTAAAAAACGGGGTTATCTACACAGCTGACAGTGGTTTTACCATTTATACCGCAATGGTGGTAAACAATGGCAAAATAGTTGAACTGGGTGACGATAAGTTCATCCTCGAAAACTTCTCTTCTGATTCCATTGTCGACCTTGAAGGAAGGCCTGTGTATCCAGGCTTTATTGATGCACACAGCCATTTCTACGGTTATGCCGATATGCAGCGTTATGCAGACCTTTCGGCCATGAGCTCGTTTGAAGATCTGCTGGATTACATTCAGAATTTCTACCAGAATCATCCTACGGGTTGGCTTGTTGGCCGTGGATGGGATCAGAACAAATGGCCGGGTGCGGCATTTCCGGTTAACGATGAGTTGAATACTCTTTTTCCTGATATCCCTGTGGTACTTATCAGGGTTGACGGGCATGCTGTTCTGGTGAATGATGCAGCCATAAAGCTTTCTGGTCTTACTACCGATAGCATTTCAGAGCCAGGAATGGCCATCACAAAAAAGGGGAAATTCACCGGAGTCTTTCTCGAAATGTATGCCGACCGGTTCCGCAATCTGGTTCCGGCTCCTGAAGGCGAAGATTTATCAAATCTCCTGCTTCAGGCAGCAGACAACTGTTTTGCAGCAGGACTTACCATGGTTGCAGATGCCGGACTTGACGCTTCGGTGATTGATTTTATTGACAGACTGCAGCGCGATGATAAACTGAAGATGGCCATATATGCCATGCTCAACCCAACCGAAGAGAACATTGACCGGTATGTAAAATCAGGTATTGTAATGAAACCCCGGCTCAACATAAGATCGGTAAAATTATATGCAGATGGCGCGCTGGGATCAAGAGGAGCATGTTTGCTGGAGCCTTACAGTGATGATCCTGGTAATTATGGCATAATGACCATTACTCCTGATGAACTGGGCAGAATCTGTCTGATGGCCTACGACAACGGATATCAGGTAAATACACATGCAATCGGAGATTCGGCAGTCAGGACTGTACTCAATGTTTACAGTAATTATCTGCTTCCCGGAAATGATTTAAGATGGCGCATTGAACATGCACAGGTTGTTCATCCTCAGGATTTTAATAAGTTTGGCGAATTTGCTATTATACCTTCTGTACAGGCAACACATGCAACTTCTGATATGCGCTGGGCACACAAAAGGCTGGGTAAGGACAGGGTGAAGAACGCCTATGCTTACCGTAAATTGCTGCAGCAAAACAACTGGTTGCCCAATGGTACCGATTTTCCGATTGAAGGCATCAGCCCGGTTAAAACATTTTATGCAGCCGTGGCCCGCAAAGACAGAAAAGGTTACCCCTCCGGCGGATTTCAGAAAGAGAATGCACTCACCCGCGAAGAAGCTTTAAAATCAGTAACCATATGGGCTGCAAAATCATGTTTTGAAGAAACCCGCCGTGGCAGCCTTGAACCAGGTAAAAATGCTGATTTTGTGGTTCTCGATAAAGACATCATGGTTGTTCCCGAGAAGGAGATTCATACTGCAAGCGTACTGAGAACCTATGTTGACGGAAATGCTGTTTACCTGAGAAACTGAGGTGTTTTTGAACATAAGAGATTGATTCTGCGTTTATCTGTTCAATTTCTTGCCTCATGAAAACACTCGTAATACTTTCGGTCTTACTTTTTTCAATACCCGGATTCACTTCAGGCCAAAATCCTGAAGTTTTGAATTTTAGTCAACTGGAACAAAGGCTGAATTTAAGAAATGATACTACCTATGTAGTAAATTTCTGGGCAACCTGGTGTGTTCCTTGTATCAAGGAAATGCCTTATTTTCAGCAGATTCATAACAATTTTTCCGGAAAAAAGGTAAAGGTTCTCCTGGTGAGTCTGGATTTTGTGAAACAGATTGAGTCGCGGTTGATTCCATTTATTGAGAAAAATAAACTGACTCCCGAAGTAGTTGTTTTAAACGATCCTGATGCCAACTCCTGGATCAATAAAGTAAGTGCGGATTGGTCAGGGGCGTTGCCTGCCACCTTGTTTTTCAACAGAAACTTCAGGGCATTTTACGAGAAAAGTTTTGAATATGAGGAGCTTGAAACAATAATAAACCTTAATCTTATCCATCCATGAAAAAAACTGTTTTGACTTTTGTTTTTTCGGCACTGGCCCTGCTTTTTGTTTCGGCTCAGGGCTATCAGATCGGCGACAGGGCTGAAGAATTCCGCTTAAAAAATGTTGACGGAAACTTTGTAACAATGGGCGATTTTCCGCAGGCAAAGGGATTCATCGTAATTTTTACCTGTAATCATTGTCCTTTCTCTGTGGCTTACGAAGACCGCATTATAGAACTCGACCTTAAATACAAGGAGTTGGGTTATCCGGTTATTGCCATCAATCCCAATGATCCGGCGGTAGTTCCGGCCGATGGGTTTGAGGAAATGAAAAAGCGTGCCGCTGAGAAAGAATTTACTTTCCCTTATTTGTTTGATGAAGGACAGAAAGTATTTCCGGTTTACGGCGCAACCCGCACACCGCATGTTTTTATTCTGAATAAAGACAATGCTGCGTACCGGGTGGCATACATAGGAGCCATCGATGACAATTCGCAGGATGCTTCTGCCGTAAAGGAAAAGTATGTTGAGAATGCCATCAAAGCTTTGCTTAAAGGCGAAAAGCCTGCAATTGAGCAAACCAAAGCCGTGGGCTGTGGTATTAAAGTTGCATCGAAATAAAAAGAAGTTCTATTTGAGATTTTGACAGGGCTGTCTCAAAGGTCCTATGAAACGGCGTAATTAAAAATTACTCCTAACATATATTGCTGATATACAAATTTTTGCGCTGAGCGGAATTTAGCTCCCACCGCAGATGGCGGGGCTAACGCTGAGCTCACCGCCCGGGGCGGTTCGGTTGCAATTCCGCTCCAAATTTAGCCTTTTGAGACAACCCCGTCATTTTTATATTTGGTTTGCCCCAACTTGCTTAGCTTTGTGCAGTCGACAAAGGGTTTAAAAAATGAGCACATTCAGCGAATTATTCAATCTTCCTGATTTAGAGCAGGAGTTGGAAATTTCATCATCACGCAGCAGCGGAAAAGGAGGGCAGCATGTAAATACCACCGAAACGCGGGTAGAATTACATTTCAATATTCCTGCATCCAATCTGCTTCGTGCTGAACAAAAAGAGCTGTTGATACAGAGGCTGGGTCATCGTTTGTCGGGCGATGGAAATCTCAGAATGTACTCACAAAAATCCAGAAGCCAGTCGGCCAACAAAGAGGATCTGTTGCGGCGATTTTACGAACTGATTGCCAAATCGCTCAAACCAGTCAAAGTGAGGGTTAAAACAAAACCCGGCCTTGCAGTGAAAGAGGCCAGACTTACAGAAAAGAAATCGAAGTCACAAAAAAAGGACCTCAGAAAGCCACCCAAAGACGATTATTGATCAGCTTCTGACAAAATGTGGCATTTCTGCAGGAATTACAAATGAAAATTCTACCAATCCTGCTATCTCATTGTTGTGGTACCAGGGGCACTGAAAAATCATTTTTTTGATTCCGTTTTTTTCAATGGTATAGACATTGGCAGAACCTTCCTGAAGTATTTTGTTCATGATTGCCATTGAATTATTGTTATGACAATCTTTCAACAAATTGCCAATCAGGTCTTTGCCTCCATATTTTTCGAATACTTTACCGGAAGCATCATTCATCTCCAGTATTCTTCCTTCGGTATCAGAAACCGTTATTGCTACGGGTATGCCGTTGAACCAGTTTTTATTCATGTTTTTTTGCGACAAAATTACCTGAAAAAATTTGTAATTTAAGAAAACTGTGTATCTTTGCACCCTCAAACACGGCTCCGTAGCTCAACTGAATAGAGCATCTGACTACGGATCAGAAGGTTACAGGTTTGAATCCTGTCGGAGTCACAAGTTATCATTAAAAGCCCTGATTTTCAGGGCTTTTTGTTTGATTGTTGCAACATTGCGGCAACATTTTAAAAATACAGATTGAATTACATTGCAGTTCGGTAAACCTTTGGAAATGGTAAGAACTTTACCAATGATTTGCTCATGTTTTACCTAAGAGCAAGAATGTTTCAATATATTAATAAACAGTTCTTTGCATATTCTGCCGTAAAAATTTGATTTAATGGCAAAGCCTTGTATTTCAGAACAGATTAACTAGCTTTTATCAATTTTTGTTCCGCAGTATTTACAATAAACAGCATCGTAGTCGTGCCCTTCTTTCAGGCATTCGTGGCAAACCTGAGTGGTAGGGTGCGATTTCTTTTTGGTGGCTTTTGACAGTTCCACTGTCATAATACCGGTTGGAACAGCAATAATTGCATAACCAAGCACCATAACGATGCTGGCAAAAAACTGACCGAGTCCGGTTTGTGGTGAAATATCGCCGTAACCAACAGTTGTGAGAGTTACAACTGCCCAGTAAATGCTTGTGGGTATG
>JANJXJ010000177.1 GCA_024709105.1 Lentimicrobium sp.
TGGTTCTATCACAAATTCATCCTGTCGGTTTATAAAACCCAGTTTCCATACTTTTTCGTCACCAATAGCTACACAAGCCAATCCTTCATAAAACGGATCTGCAGACTGATACTTTGGCGCAATGGCTGTATTACCTTTGCTGTCGGAATAACCCCAAAGCTTATTATTTATTGACCATGGCATAATGGGGCTGTCTGGATCTGCACTTTTGTTGCGCGAACAGCCGGCAGTAAAAATGGCCAGAAATATCAGCGAGATTAAATAACAGGCGGGAAAAGCTCCCGGTAATTTATTGTCTCTCATAGCAGCTAATGTTTAATGAATAATGATAATCAAATATATAAAATCTTTCGTTATGAAACAGGCGGTGTATATTTTTTTACTTTATCTTATTCCGGGCGGTTTAAAAAGCGTTGGAAGTTAAAAGTGCTGTCCACATCCTCACATCCTCTCATTCCCAAATCAATTGAAATCAATCACCAGTTTGATATATCTTAAACGCTACCGCACGAAAGGATTCGAGCGGTAGCTGTACTTTGAAAGATCGGCTATGGAAAAAAAACTTCTCCGGTTTTTCTTACGAAGATTGCTCCCTTCTCCTTGAGGAGAAGGGCGGCCTTGCCCCGCTGGAGAGATTTTGTAAGCGGGGGGGGATGAGGTGTTAACTCAGCCACCCCGGTTGCTTTTAGTGAGACATGTGCAATGGTAGTGCAGTATTGTACACTATTTTTTCACAAACCACCCTATAAATTAGATCTGGTTTGCAAGTGTTTGTATATTAGCAGCTTGTTTTAGCATCTGATTTTGTTCTTACATGAAACTGAGCATACACAACGGAAGTATATTTGAGAAAGCAGCCGAGTCTGCAATTCTTAATGTTGATGGTGCTGCGCCTGGCATGGGAGGCCGGCTTGCCCGCGAATTTGCCCGGTTGTTTCCGATCCAGTATGCTGCAATTGAAGCAAGTATGCCATATCCATTGATGCCGGGCAAACATCACAAGGGAATACCCGGCGAAGGAGCGCCATTTCGTATAATTTACCTCGCTTCTGTTCTCGATCATTTGCATCAGGCAGGCAATGCGTCATACCCGCAATTAATCAAGAGTGCTTATACCGGCATTTTCAGAGATGCGGCTCTTTCAGGGATATCGTCAATTGCTGCAGGCCTGCCGGTCGCAGGTTTAAGATCGGATCCGCTTAATGCATTTATGCTCCTTGCAGATGTTTTGGAAAACGCAGGTGCAAATACCCGGAAACTTACCCTTAACCTCAGTATTTTAGAGCCCGAAGTTCATGAAATGATTAAGCGGTTTGCCAGGAGCACAGGCTGGATATAGGCAGGAAAAGATTTTCAAAATGAAATACGTGTAAATAGCCGTATGAAGTCTTATGTACTGACGCCTCAAAATCATGGTTGCCAGGCTGCTTTTCCGGAATTTTTCTTTTCCCGAAACAAAAAGTATGCAGCAACTAAATCTCCTTGAAGTTTTACATGCTTAACAGGGAATTCCGGCCAGGTTGTGGGTTGAAATTCAAATCAGTTGATTCCGTTCATCATGTGTTATTTTCAATTTTTTACATCCTGCCCTAAAAAATCTTTCCAGTCTGTTCATTCTGTCATTTAACTTTTTATCTTTATACCTTAAAATCCTGTATATGAAAGTCATTAAATCCCTTTTTATCCTTTTGTTGCTGCTGGCACTGGCCGCAGGCGGTTACTGGTACTATCACCGCGAGTATGTTGAAACCCTCATGTTGTCAGAAATCGTTGGCAAAAGCGAGCAGCCCCTTGAGAATTTCCTTACCGATGTGTTCGACTTTGATACCGGACTCACACGCCACGATGTTAAACAAATCAGAAAAAGAAAAGATTACTGGAAACAGCGCATGGATGAGGTATCTGAAATTGTTGACCCGCAAAAACGGGCTGATGAACTGGCCCGGCTGTACAACGAGATGAGTGAAGATGAGTCCATGAAAAAGCTGCGCGATAAAATAAAGGAAAAAGGGGGCGATATAGCTGGTATTGTGCTGGATGCATTGCAATAAACAGCATAAAACAATATGGTTCTATTTCAGTTTTACCTGCTCAGAAATTTGTACTTTTTTGTTTGAAAGCGTTTGATTAATTTTACCCACTGGTAAAACAATACATTATTCATTAAAATGGCCATCATTATGGAAAGTTATCAGGAATTAAGCCGCGAAGAATATCTTGCATTTCTGCTGCTTTATGCCGCTTATGCCGATTTGGAACTGAATCGCATAGAAACCGAAGAAATTCTGGATTGTATAGACAAGGACATTTTCAGGGATACCCGCAGGTATTTTCTGTCGCTCAACGACAAAGCAAGGCTGGATGTGATTTTGGGGCAAAAAGAAACCTATCTGGGAACCAGAGAACAGATTGATGCTGCGCTTGCCGGGATAAAAGAACTGTTTTTATGCGACCGGGAGATGTTGCCCATTGAGCAATTTTATTACAATTTTCTGGAAAGGGAATTTAATTCGTAATACCGGAAGCTGTGAAATCACTCAACTTTGAGCAATATGTGGCCTTCATACTGCTGTTTGCAGCCAATGCTGATGAATTTCTTGCCAGGGAAGAGGTTCTGCAGATGTCAGAAACTGTGGATAAAAATATACTGCTCGAAGTTAACCGGTATTTCCATGAATTAAATATGGAAGAACGGATGGAGGTGATAAAACGTTACAAACATTTACATTTTCCCGATCCTCAAACCAGAGAATTCCTGCAGCAGGAGCTGAAAAGATTGCTTTTCAGCGATAGCAGGCTGAAGCGGAGCGAAAGTTTTATACTGGGACTGATTGAGGATTTGCTGAAAGATTAACCCTTAAGGATTGTGCAGGCTGACGACAAGGCGAGAGATAAGTTGTACTGAATGTTTTAGCCACCATTTATGAAGCAAAGCATATTGTTAATTGACGATAATCCGGCTTTTTGTGCTGATTTTGAATTGCAGGCCCGCAAACAGTTGTTTGATGTGCATCTGGCTCATAACCTGAAGCAAGGGATAGCACTGCTCACAGAAAACAGGCAGATCGGGGCTGTTGTGCTCGACGGGCATGGTTATATTGAGCCCGGACAGACGGGGAATCCGGAAGTTAATTTTGTGTTTCATGCGTTGCACAGCCTCGATGATCTTGAAAGGGAGCAAAACCGCCTGATTCCGCGCTGTGTAAATACAGAGCAGCCCGAGGAGTTCAGAGATGAGCTCAAAGGCCTGGTGCAGGTATTCTCCAAAACCGGTGACCCGGCATTTTTATTCCGCTGGCTGCGAAGAACCATTGCTCAACTGCCCGAAATTCAGATCAAAGAAGACCATGCCAGTATTTTTGATCACGCCGGACTTGTTTTCGACGATCATGAGATTGCCGAACTTATAGACCTGATTGCCTTTTCGCACAACCCCGATTTGTCAGACATTCCCAACAGGCTTTCTGTAATCAGGAGGTTGCTGGAGCAGCTGGCCGATGCCTGTGCTGTAAGATTGCTGAAAAACAATCCGGCAGATATGGCAGGTAAAATGGGCGTTTCGGTAAAACCGATATTTGATGCATTGCGGAGTAAAATGATTGTCCCCGGAAGTATTCAGAAAGAAGTCACCCGCCTGTATTCGTATTGCAGTGAATTTGGCACCCACATCTACCGGCTGCAGTCACCTGCCTACGATCCGGGCATTTATGCCTACCGGCGCTGTCTCAACAGTTTTCTGGAAATCGCAGAGTATTGCATCAGGCTGATGAAGTAGCCCCTGACCTGAATTGCGCCCGGTAAAGCGTTTTTTTGATTTTTATAAACGAAGATTGGTAATCGTATGATAATAAGAGAGAATAACAAGCCGCTGAAAGACTATCTGCATTTTGATTCTCCCACACAGGAACAGACCGCTGCTCTGGTGAAACTCGAGGAATTTGTAAAACCTGAGAACGAAGCAGATTTTTTTGTGTTGTCGGGTGCTGCAGGAACGGGAAAAACCTCCCTGATTTCGGCTTTGATCCTGTATCTGAATCACAAAGGTACACCTTACCGTATAGCAGCCCCCACCGGCAGAGCCGCCCGTATTCTGGGCAGAAAGGCGCGCACGGTGAGTTCCACCATTCATGCAATGATTTACATCCCAAAACCTGATTCCAAAACCGGCAAAGTGGTGTATAAACTGAAGCTGGCCTACAACAAAACGCCGGGCATTTTTATAATTGATGAAGCCTCCATGGTGTCAACCCTTAAACCCGAAAGTTCAGGCCTTTTTGAAGCCGAACAGGGTCTTATTTTCGATCTGGTGAGTTTTATCAAAAAAGCCAACATCAAAAACAAGATTATATTTCTGGGCGACCGCTACCAGTTGCCACCCATTGGCGAACAACAATCCTTTGCCCTGAATGCACAATACCTGAAAGATACTTTTAACATGATTGGGTACAGTTTTACCCTTTCGGAAGTAAAAAGACAATCTGACGGCAGTTATATATTGCAGAATGCCACCGAAATTCGCGATGCCATGGATCAGGGGCTCACTTCCTGGCCCATTGCCGGCAATGCACAGGGGAGCATTTACCGGGCGGCTGACGATTATGTTCAAAATTTAAGAAATGAAGGGCCCGAAGATGCTGTTGCCATTGGCGTTTCGCACAAGGCCAACAAGTTTTTTAATGATCTGGTGCGCGACCGCATTTTCGGCCGTGCCAAACAACTGCTGCAGACCGGTGATCTGCTTATGGTTACCCAGAACTATTCCCGCGAAGGAGTTGACCTCTACAATGGCGACCATGTTTTATTGCTTAAGGTTGACTGGAATGTTCAGGAAGAGGTGGCAGGGCTTCATTTTGTTCCTGTGCAGATAAAGCTGCTTTTTTCTGAAAAGGAAGTGCTGGTTGAAGATTACGCCGTAGTTGAGTCGTTGCTGATGCCGGGCGGAAGAATAGATTATAAAGCCGAAAATGAACTGAGGAATCAGCGGTACATCAAAAACCGTATTTTCAGGGAATCGCAGATGCCTGGCGACGACCGCTATGTGGGGGCATTGAGGCTGATGTATGGGCATGCCATTACCTGTAACAAAGCGCAGGGAGGGGAATGGAAAAAAGTGTATATCAATACTCTGGGTATTCCTTCGCTCAAATGGCAATATACAGCCGTTACCCGTGGCATTGAGGAAATAGAAAAATTCTGAGCATCAGCAGCCCCGGCGACAAATATTTATCAACATCCGGGTGCTGTATGAAACATCAGGTTGTTTTTTACGTATTTTCGTTTTGGCTCAGCACAATCAAAAATGTTATAAAAATGAACAGGTAATTTTAGTATTTGGGCTTATGTCTGACCTTCAACAGAACAACACAACAGTATATTGCGGGATTGATGTGATGTCGCACAGCAATCATGCCCTGCGCAACGACCCCGAAACTTCAGGCATCCTGATCAGGAGGCTGTTTATACTGCATGTGGTTTCATATGCAGAAGCAACGGAAGTGCTTACACAGATCAGAGCTGAAAGGATTGAAGATTATTCTGCCGAACTATCCAGACAACTTTCAGATCCCAATCTGAAGAAAATCTACAATCAGGAAGTATCTTTGTTTAAACTCAACGAATGGCTTAAAAATTACCCCAATGTCTCCCCTGCAGAGATGCGGCAATATTTCGAGCTCAATGAGGGTATTGAAAAGCTTTTCGGCAAACGCAGCATAAGCCTGCAAAAACTGGTAAATGAATTAAAAATGTTTGTGAAAGGCCAGGACGAAGCCATTCGTACTGCAGCCTTTGTAGGATATGCACATCTTGTACGCAATAAACTGATTGAACTACCGGCAGTTTATGAAAGCGAAAAACTGATTCGCCCGGTTACCCTGCTTATAGGCCCGACAGGAGTAGGCAAAACTTACCTGATAGAAACCCTTTGCGAACAGCTGAATATTGATTTTTTTGCCACCAGCGCGGCCAATCTGGTTTCATCGGGCTATGTGGGCAGCAGTATTGAAGATATTTTTACTGAAGCCTACCTGGCATTTGGTTCCGATACCGAACGTCTGGAGAGAAGCATTATTTACATTGATGAGATTGATAAAATAAGTACCCGATTTAAAAGGGGTGATAATGGCGATGTGCGCACCGAGGCCATTCAGATTGAACTGCTCAGGCTGCTGAACGACGATGGTTGCGATTTTTCGTTTCCCGCCACACACGATCGCTATTCGCGCAATAAGGAAACCATTAATACTGCAAACATCACCTGGATTTTTTCGGGTGCATTTTCGGGCATTGAAGGTATTGTTGCCCGCCGGACCTCAAAAGCCGATATGGGATTTAAACGCCCCGGAAGGCCTGCACAGCAATCGCTGGACAAAATTATAAAAGCCGACCTGATCAGCTATGGCCTGCTGCCTGAGTTTATGGGCCGCATTGACAATATTGTGGTGATGCGAAACCTTACCCGCAATGAGCTGATGGATATTCTGCGTTATGCCGAAGATGGCCCGCTTGATCGTTATCTGGAATTTTTGAAAGCACACGGCTGTCATGTAACCCTGAGCGATAAGTTCTACAACGAAGTTACCGAACTGGCGCTTGCCCTGAATACCGGTGCCCGCGGGCTGAAGGAGGTGCTGAACGAAAAACTGATGTCGGTAATGTTCAATGCCGCCGAGCATCCCGATCAATTTATTGAACTGTAAAACAAAAACATGCTTAACTATCCCGGCAGTGTAAAGTTCTGGCAGGAACATTCATCAAAAGCCGACATTTTTAAGATGTATGATGCGGTATTTGGCCAGCACAACTTTACAGAAGAGGGCTTCTACCGCGATTATCTCGACGATGTCCGGTTGCTGCCTTTTTATGTTCCCAAAGCTTTGAGTCGTTCTTTCAATTACACCTATCTGCTCAGACTCATGGCAGCTTTCCCCGAAATGCGGCTCATGCCAGTATTTAAAAGTTGTAAACAAGTTTACCCAACTTTGCTGGTAGATTACTACGATGGCAATCATTTAAATACCTTTAAACTTGAGAGACTGAGTTTAAATGAGATAGAGTCATTTTTTGAGTTGCTCGTAGCCTGGTTTATGGAACTTAGCCTCGATAAGCTCAACAACACCAAAGTGCCCATTGAAAATGGAGTTCATCAAAGTGTAGCGCGATGGAATAAATTCTGCCGGTTGGCTCAGGCGCGTACTGCCAGAAACCTGGCGCTGGCTGGCACAACGCCCCCTTTAGCCGGGAAAAACGAAGCGGTATATTTTCCTTACTAAAGTTCAGGTTCTCAGAGCAACAAATTGTTTCGCCTGCGCCTGGCGGCCTCTTTTTCAATCATTGCCAGCAGGTTCTCCCTTCTCTCTTTCCATGTTTTTATTCTTTCAGACCTTATTTCCAGTATAGTCTCCCGGTTGAATCGTTCTTTCATCTCTATGCATAACCGGATTTGTTCCTTAACATAGATCACATAAATTTTACCTGTCTGAAAATCGAAAATTTCATTTACTTTATCACTCCTTGATTTGTCGCCACTACTCACCTTTATAATCACATCGGGAATCAGGTCTTCATCGTCATTCAGTTGCAGTTCATAATCCGATGACAGGCTGGATACAGTGAGCCTGAGAAACACCTCCCGGTCGAAACTGGTAAATTCGTCAGTAGCTCTGTATGCGATGGGCTCAAATTCGCACAAATATTCCCAGAAAGGCATCTCCTGTATCTGATCAGGCATGGGGCCATATACTTCCTGAAAACTGTCAATCATGTTTAGATTATCAGGATCGGCTTTTATTATTTTAATTACTTCGGCAAAGGTAAGGGTGGGGTGTAGCATAGGGTATGGGTTATTGGGTTTGTAAGATGTATGGTAAAGGTAGGGAGAAAAAATTATTTTCATGTCAGGTAAAAATTATTTGTCATTTCATAAACATATTTTTTTAAATTTGTGTGACTATTGAAAGTTTTAAGCTTCAGGGAATACTGCACTATACTATTTTATTACTCATTAACCAGTTGGTTTATCAAGCTGAAACTGACAAAGAACTTAAATTCTAGTGTGTAATCATTTTCATCAAATGATGGTACTGTTACATAATCGAATCTGGAAGAAAAAGGCAAGCCGGTTTGGTTTTGGTCAGCAAGAAAAATATCATTCAAAACGGAATCTTTTATTCACCTTAAAATCACAAAAAAAATGAAACTCAAATTTATTTACAGTATGTTGATGATTGCCCTGCTGGCTTGCTCGGGCAGTAACGGACTATCGGAATCTTCAATCATTGGCACCTGGTCAAGGCCAATTGATACCGGAATGACAGTAACCACAACTGATGAAAAAGGCGAAACAAATCAGGTGAAAACCGGGCCGGTTTCTGATGAAATAATGATCTTTAATCCGGATATGACCTTTACGATGAAAGAAACGCCCAGATCGGGGAATGCTGATTTTTACGTATCACACGGCACCTGGAAAATCTCAGAGGACAAAAAAGCAGTAGAAATATTTATTGAAGGGCAGGCTTCAACACTGGTAATTTTAAAAATCAATGATGACCGGTTTGTGACTGAAGCCACCAACGGCAATGAAATTGTCTTCGAAAAGATTTAAATGGTTAAGCTTTTTTTGGG
>JANJXJ010000198.1 GCA_024709105.1 Lentimicrobium sp.
GGATTAAAATTATTTTAATCTTCCCAAATAGTTGAAAAGCAGTATTTTATTGGAGCGAAAGTGCTGATTTTGAATTTTTTTCATAAAAAGGCTATTACTTCCTGACAAAAAATTGATAAACCAATGTATCATACAGGGGAGGAGTCCCCGAAAGTATGGACTGAGTTCTTTACTTCTGAAATTACAAAATATCATAATATGAAGACCTTTTACAGAATTTTCGGGGGGAAATGCAGAGAAAGGGCGCTGGCTCATATTGCGCTTTTTTCATTGTTGCTCATTTCCACCGCAGCCATATCACAGCCTACCGCAACCATTACCGGCGGAGGTACCATTTGTCAGGGTAGTAACATTGACCTGAATATCAATTTTTCAGGTGGTCCTGCTCCGTGGCGGGTGGTTTATTCCATTAATGGGATAAACCAGGCTCCCATAACTGACATTTATACCACACCTTATGTTCTTACAACAGGAACAGAAGGTGAATACCGCGTGGTAGAGGTATATGATGGTTTTGGGTTTATGGGTACCGGCTCAGGCGATCCGGCTACTGTAAGGGTTGAAAACCTGCCTTCAGCGGCAGGTGCAATCAGCGGCAGCACAACTGTTTGCCAGTCAACCAACGGGGTAATTTATTCCATACTACCTGTACCCCATGCAAGCAGTTACACCTGGTCAGTTCCTTCGGGAGCTGTTATTGCTTCGGGCGCAAATACAAATTCAATCACAGTTAATTATTCAGCAGCAGCTGCTTCAGGAAATATCACAGTTTTCGGCACCAACACTTGTGGTAGTGGTGCATCTTCAAGTCTTCTTGTAACCGTAAGTTCATTGCCCGCAGCAGCAGGCAGTGTTTCAGGGCCTGCTTCAGTTTGTCAGGGACAAACCGGAGTTGTTTATTCTGTGGCTGCCATTGCCGGAGCTACTGATTATGAATGGAATCTTCCAACCGGAGCAACCATTACTGCAGGTACAAACACCAATACCATCACTGTTTCGTATTCAACTACTGCCAACTCAGGTGTTGTAAGAGTAAGAGGCAACAACAGCTGCGGCAGCGGAGCGTGGTCGCCCGATCTTTCGGTTACAGTTAATCCTTTGCCGGGGAATCCAGGGATTATAACTGGTTCTTCAGCGGTTTGCCAGGGACAGACAGGCGTTACCTATAGTGTTCCGGCCATTGCATTGGCCAACGGATATGAATGGAGCCTGCCAACGGGGGCAAGCATCATAAGTGGAGCCAATACCAATCAGATTACTGTCAACTTCAGCACAACGGCTGTTTCAGGCGATATTTTGGTAAGAGGTCTTAACGGATGCGGAGCCGGCCAGTGGTCGGCTGCTTTTGCAGTTACAGTGAGCAATCTTCCTGTCACACCAGGCAACATTACAGGTTCAGCCACGGTTTGCCAGAATCAGACCGGACTTGTTTTTTCAGTAGCTCCCATAGCCTATGCAGCAACTTACGAATGGACCTATCCTGCAGGTTTTACAGTAGCGGGAGCCGCCAACCAGGCATCAATCACTTTTAATACTTCAGGCACTGCAGTTTCGGGCCAGATACGTGTACGCGGAATCAATTCATGCGGAAACGGCAGCTGGTCACCCGATTTTAACGTAACAGTAGCCTCCGGCCCAACTGCCAGCGCAGGTGCCGATAATTCGGTTTGTGGCAGCAATACTATTGCCCTTTCGGGATCAGCCACCAATTACAGCACAGTTTCATGGTCAACCAGCGGCAACGGAACTTTCAGCAATTCAGGGATACTTAATCCTGTTTATACTCCTGGCTCGGCCGATATTTCAGCGGGAAGCGTAACCCTTACCCTTACCGCAAACGGATTGGGCTCATGCAGCCCTGCCAGCGATGATATGATACTCACCATCTATTCTCAGCCTCTGGCCAATGCCGGGCCCGATGCAAGTATTTGTTATACAGCAACCAGCTACATTCTGAGCGGAACTGCATCGAACCATGCTTCGGTACAATGGCAGGCCCTGGATGGAACCGGTACTTTTGGCACACCAACAAGTTTAAACAGCAGTTATTCGCCCAGTGCAGCTGATGTTGCCCAGGGTTATGTAACTATTCAACTTACAGCCAATCCTGTTGCTCCATGTACAACACCGGCAACTGATCTGATGGTGCTTACCATTCTGCGTGCACCGGTTGTAAATGCCGGCAGCGACATAGCTTCGTGCGGAACAGCACAGGTGAACCTCAGCGGTACAGCTTCCAATGCCGGAAGTTTACTCTGGTCAACCAGCGGAACAGGTACTTTCACCAACCAGAATCAGCTGAATGCAGTGTACACCCCCAGCGCAGCCGATGTGGCTTCAGGAAGTGTGCAGCTTACGCTGACAGCAAATGCACAGGCGCCATGTTCGGGAAGTGTTCAGGATTTTCTGGTGCTTACCCTCAGCCAGCAGCCCACCGTTAATGCCGGGCCAGATGTGTCCACATGCGGAGGAGCAGCCATAACCATTACAGGTAGTTCAGCAACCAATTATTCAAGCCTGCAATGGAGCACAACCGGCAGCGGAACATTTTCAAATCCCTCGTTACTGAATCCCATTTATACACCCGGAGCCAGCGACATAAGCGGTGGTTCGGTAACATTGGCCCTTACTGTTTACGGTAGCGGAAGCTGTGCCGCCACTGTTTTGAGTGACAATATGGTATTATTTATTAATGCCACTCCAACAGCCAACGCAGGAAACGCTGCACAGGTTTGTGAAGGCAGTTCACTTATTATTACCGATGCCAGCGCATCAAATTACAGCGCACTCAACTGGAGCAGCAGCGGAAGCGGTACTTTTATCAATAATGGTACCTTAAGCCCGACCTACACTCCCAGTGTTGCCGATGCCATTGCCGGAAGTGTGAATCTTACGCTTACTGCAACTCCTTTGGCACCTTGTACTGGC
>JANJXJ010000199.1 GCA_024709105.1 Lentimicrobium sp.
CGTATTCGTACCTTGACACCAAACGCGACTTCAGGAATTATCCTTATAAAGCCACTCCCACCTTTGCATCAGCACACAACCTTTCAGTGGTTTACAAACACTGGTTTGCCCCTTTGCGCTCACAAATGAGCGTGAATTACAGATACTCATCACCCCGGGTTTATCACAATCCCAACCGCGAAGGTTTCAACAATGAAAAAACGCTGGCCTATCAAACCCTTGACCTGAGCTGGAGCTTCCTTTACCGGCAGAACATCATTCTTTACGCTGCAGTTACCAATTTGCCCGGCTTCAAACAGGAGTTCGGACGCAGATATGCCGACCAGCCCGATCAGGAAGGAATTTTCAGAAGTATGGCCATTGAGCCCGGCTCTGACAGATTTTATGTGATTGCAATCCTGATAACACTCACCAAAAAAGGAACTGAAAACCAATTAGACAAAATTCAGTAAATATTGCCCCTGTCAAAACAAAACATCAATTTCAAACAAAAACCCTAAAACCAAAACCAACATGAAAACAACTTTTTTCGCACTGATTATTTCACTGATTTCCTTTGCGGGATTTTCACAAAAATCTGATTATTACCAGGCAATGGGCGAAAGCCTTGGGCAGTATGCGGCCTGCAGAACCATTGATGATTTTCAGGCGCTGGGCAACCGCTTCAAGATGATTGCCGGCAACGAAAAGGAAGAATGGCTGCCCTTGTATTATCATGCCCACTGTTACATAATTATGAGTTTTATGGAGCCGGCAGATGCAGCCAAAAAAGACATGTATCTCGACGTTGCCGAAGCTTCACTCAAACAACTTTCGGCCATGGTTCCCGCTGAATCGGAAGTGGCTGCACTCGAAGGCATGTTCTACACAGCACGGTTGGTGGTAAATCCCATGGAGCGCGGCCAAAAATACAGCATGCTTACAGCCCAGTCGCTCGGCAAAGCACTTGCGCTTAATCCCGAAAACCCCAGGGCAAAGCTGCTTCAGATTCAGAATGATATGGGAAGTGCGCGATTTTTTGGCAAAGACCCTTCAACATATTGTGGCCAGGCTGCTGAACTATTAGCCAATTGGGACAAAATAACTCCGGCTTCACCCCTGCATCCTTCATGGGGCAAAGACCAGGCAGAAGCCTTGTTAAAAGAATGTAAATAGCTGAATACCGGCTGCCGCTTCTTCCTTCTGGCTGCAGCCGGTTTCTTTTTAAAGGAACTTTCACATATTTCTTTAATTTTATACCGTTTAAGGCACCAAAAATCACCATGACAAAAAACGGAAACATCCTCTATCCATTTAAACTCTGGCAGTTTTTGCTGGCCAATGCAGTGTTGGCCATAATTATACTGGCAGTATTCTTTGGAAATGCCTTTAGCAATCCGCAAAGGTTTTTAAGCGGCTTTGTATGGAGCTATTCCATTTGTATTACCCAATGGATAGGACCCGCTTTTATTGGTGCTCTTCTCGATAAAAAGATTACCTGGATCAAACAACCTGTAACCAGAACCTTTGTGGAGATCGGCAGTTTATTGTTGTGGTCAGTTACAGCTTTTATCTCTGTACAACTTATCATGTATTATCTTGTTTTGGGAATACAACCACAAAATGCCTGGGCAAGCATTCAAAATTCCATACTAGTTACATTCCTTATCTCACTATTTATTTCACTCACTTTTACTGCCATTGGCTTTTTCAAAGCCTGGCGAAAATCTGCCCTCAACGAAGCCCTGCTTAAGGCCGAGATGATGACCTACAAATACAATGCCTTACGCAATCAGCTGAACCCGCACTTTCTTTTCAACAGCTTTAATGTTTTAAGCGATTTAGTATATGAAGACCAGGAACAGGCTGTAAAATTCATCAGACAACTGAGTTCGCTGTTTCGCTTTGTGCTGGATGTGAGAGATAAAGAGCTGGTGAGCCTTGACGAAGAAGTTGATTTCCTGAAATCTTATGCCGGATTACTATCCACCCGCTTTGGAGATAAATTGCAATTAGATATAAACCTGCCCGAAAAATCAGGTTTAATGGTAATTCCCATGACATTGCAACTGTTGATTGAAAATTCAGTGAAACACAATGAGGTTTCAACCAAAAATCCGCTTTTCGTTAAGATTTACACAGAAAATGACTTCCTGATTGTCGAAAACCCGCTTCAACCCAAGTCCACTCTGGAGGAATCAAAAAAGACAGGCCTGTCCAACCTGGAGCAACAATACAGCTTTTTTACCGGGCAAAAAATAAAGGTAACTCACGATAAGGAAATTTTCAGGGTTAGTATCCCCCTTATACAACAGGAATAAAATGAAAATTATCATCATAGAGGACGAAGCACGTGCAGCCAATCATCTGGAAAGGCTTTTGCAAAAAGTTGCCCCCGAAATGGAAATAATTGCCCGGCTGGAAACAGTAAGGGACTCTGTTGCATTCCTTTCCGGGAATTACAACCCCGAATTAATATTTTCTGACATTCAGCTTGCCGACGGAATCAGTTTCGAGATATACAGACAGGTAAAAATCAGTTGTCCCATTATTTTCACTACAGCCTGGGATCAATATGCCATTGAAGCCTTCACCACCAATGGTATTGATTATCTGCTGAAACCGATAGAAGAAGAACGACTAAAAAAAGCCATTGAAAAA
>JANJXJ010000048.1 GCA_024709105.1 Lentimicrobium sp.
CAACATAAGCTCCGATATTTACGTACGAAGGCATCATAATTACACCCGGGGCCAGATAGGCACCGTAACGTGCAATGGCATGAGGTACCACCCGCACACCCAGGGCTGCGTAGTTTCTTTTGAGCGGAATCTTGTCATGAAACTCAAGAGGTCCGGCTTCAGAAACTTCCATTTGCCGGATGGGAAAATACAAAATCACTGCCTTTTTTACCCACTCGTTTACCTTCCAGCCGTCACCGGCAGGCTCTGCCACCCTGAGTTCGCCTTTATCAAGCAATTCCACCACCTGATTTATGGCCTGCTGATATACAATATCCTTGAGCAGAGTACGGTCGTCCCAAACCTTTTCAATCAAATCCTGCATTTTTCTGGTCTTTTCTTAACAAGCCTCAAAATTACACGAAATTTTCGGGGATTGTTAAAGGCTTGATGCTTAAAATTGGTTCAGGAAGAATTTTACCTTATTATTATTGCTAATTTTGCATCCGAAAAGAGCAATAAACAACAAACCAAAGCCTTGGCCAGAATAATTGCCATTGATTACGGACAAAAACGGGTAGGGCTGGCAGTTACCGATCCGGGACAAATCATTGCCACTCCTCTTACAACGGTTCATTCAAAGGATATTATTGATTTTTTGAAGGATTACACCGCGCGCGAGGAAGTTTGCCTCTTTGTGGTGGGAGAGCCTAAGCAGATGAACAATACGGCATCGGAATCGGTTAAATTTATTGATCCTTTCGTTAAACTGCTTGCAAAAACCTTCCCACAGATTGAGATAGCGCGTGTTGATGAACGTTTTACCTCAAAAATGGCACAGCAGGCAATTCTGGAAGCAGGAAAAAAGAAAAAAGACCGGCAGGACAAAAGCCTGATAGATATGGTAAGTGCTGTAATCATGCTGCAATCGTATCTTGAGTCGCGCAATGCTCCAGGTTTAAAAATGCCGTTTTAATGATTAAATTTCAACAGAAATGATATTACCAATAGTAGCTTACGGGCATCCGACACTCAGGAAACATGCAGAGGAGATTGACAGGAATTATCCTGATCTTCAGCAGTTTATTTCCGATATGTTCGACACCATGTATGCATCGCACGGAGTTGGACTTGCGGCACCACAGGTGAATCGCAACATCAGGCTTTTTGTGATAGATGCAAGTCCCTATGCCGAGGATTTTCCGCAGGAAGCCCTTGGAAAAAAAGTATTCATCAATCCACGGATTGTTGAAGAAGCGGGCGAAGAATGGGCATTTAACGAAGGCTGCCTAAGCATTCCCGAAGTAAGGGAAGACGTTGTGCGCAAACCCAATGTAAAGATTGAGTATTACGATGAGAATTTTGAATTCAGAAGTGAAGTAGTTACCGGAATTCTGGCCCGCGTAATACAGCACGAATACGATCATCTGGAGGGTGTTCTTTTTGTTGACCGCATCAATCCACTGCGAAAAGTGATGATCAAGCGCAGGCTGGGCGATATTGCCAAAGGAATAATCAAAACCGATTACCGCATGATATTCCCCCTGCTGAAGAAAAAAGTAATGTAAAAACCTGCACTATAAAAAAATGAAAAGACTCATCCCGGTATTACTGATTGTGCTTGCAGTGGCAACTTTGTCATCATGCACATCGAAACGCGACAAAGAGGTAAAAGCCATTACAAAACTTGAAGAATCGCTGACTGCAGAAGCTGCCCGCCCCGACCCAGCAAAGTTAGATGAACTGATGAACCTTTATCTGGGTTTTATTGATCACAATCCCGCTGATTCTGCGGCTCCTCTTTACCTTTATAAAGCGTTGAATCTGGCCATGGGCACCAATAACGGACAAAAGGCTATGGAACTGGCCGACAGAACGCTCAACGAGTATCCCAAGAGTGACAGAATCGCTGAAACCATTTTCCTGAAGGCTTATATTTATGAGAATCTGCTCAGCAATCTTTCACTTGCTCAAAAGACCTACCGCGATTTTCTGAGTCGTTTCCCCAACCACGAACTGTCTGACGATGCCGAGGCTGCCTTGCTTAATCTGGGAAAATCGCCCGAGGAGCTGATCAGGGAGTTTGAAGCCAGAGCCGCTGAGCAACAGGCAAAAGGAAATTAATAACCCGCATCACACTCAAAATAATTGTTTAAAAACCAAGTATTCCAATAATAAAAAAGCCGGCAATGCCGGCTTTTTTATTATTGGTGTTACCTAAGCTTATTTCGCTTTGCGAAATTTGAGAGAACCATCATCCACAAATGCATCAAGCCACTCATGAGTACCGTCAGCATATACTACAGCAAGAACCGGGTATGTTTCGTTGTACTCATAATCGGTGAACATTCTGAATTCAATTTTTCCAATTTTTGCATTCAGTGTCACATGAATCAGTTGCATGTCGAGCTGACTGTTGAGATAGTCAAGATCATATGAACCGCCGGTTTCATCAACTGATTCCATATACTGTTCTATAGCACCCACATTAATCCATCCTTCAATCTTCAGAGGTAATACAGTGTAATTTCCGGTAAATTTTTCAACACCTTCCATATCAGAAGTATAAACCAGAGCTATATCATAAGCCATAACAGCCTCTCCACTCTCTTTAAAGGAAAGTGTTGTGTTGAAGTTTTTACCGCTTCCTGAAAACCCGGTTGAAAATTCGTAAGGAGGCATTGACATTCCGGCATTCATGGATGTTGGATATCCACTGTTGTCGTAAGTAGCGGTGTAAGTCATGGTAAGTTGTCCAACACCATCAATTTTAAGACTTATATTGGCGGAAAGAGGGATCAATTCCTCATAAGTTTCTGTCACCCAAATCTGATTCCAGTCATCCCAATAAGTCTCTGAGTAGGTAATCGTTTTATAGGAAAGATTATCTACAAGCAATGCAGCATTGTTTTGCTGAGCAGCATAAGCAGCTTCCGTTGCAGGAAAAATAATTTCAAGCTTGGTAGTACTGCTTTGTACAAGTTCAAAATCATCAATTATAAAATTAAACTGGTAAACTCCATAATCACCCACCTCACTGTTGCCCCGCTCTCCATTCTTGCGGAAAGCAGATCTGATTTTTGCCAGGTGCGGTTTTCCGGAATTAAATACCATGGTTTTTAAATTCGATTTCCAGTCGTCCTCCTCCATGAGCACAGCCAGAAAATCAAGGGAAACCATGGCAGGTGTGTTCATCATCTCAGACATGTCTGTGTTGATGGACTGACTTGCATTTCGCAATTCAGTTTTAGCATCGGAAGCAGAAAGCTCCTTCACCTTGTCGTCTTTGTCCTTGTTACATCCCGGGCTGAAAATCATGGCCGCCACGAGCATGAACCCGGCTAAGTGTCTTTTTTTCATTCTTGGTTGGTTTAGTTGTGAAATTATTAACAAATCTACAATCTTTTTCCAATAAAGTCAATGATTCTGCGATTATATTTCAATTTTACGACCTTTGCAGTTGTGTATAAATCTTTTCAAAATGATCTTACCGGCAGTTTCACTTAACTTTCTGCGAAATAAGGCTGTAATATTGGCAGCATTATTCTCCCTTACTATAAGTTGCCGGGACAAACCAATAACACAAAACGCTGAAAATGTGAAGATTGAATCCCTCATTTACGGGGCTTGTGATACACTGGAACTGAAAAAGGGAGACATACTGGTAAGGCCAAACTTAAATATTTTACCGGGAACTTCTTTTATTGACGGGGGAAAGAACTACGGCCATGCAGCTTTGGTTGTAAAAGGCTACCGGCATTGGAATACAGACAGTCTGCTGGCCGGAACAATCATTATTGAGTCTATTGCCAAAGATGTACCTGCTGAGTTTCAGGTTCGTGAGATAAACGCTCTGGTATCTGACAAATTTGAATCGTTTGATAATCATAACTTCGACAACCGGTATAAAGGGAACCGTTACAGGCTCAGGCTTTCACTCGGAGAAAAAGAAACCGACAGTATAATTGCATTTGCCAGGAGACAGAAAGGCAAACTTTCATCATGGAATGCCTCAAAATATTTGACTGAAAATAATACTGATAATACTATAACTGGCGGACTGGAGCAAAACCAAACCTGGTACTGCTCGCTGTTGGTTTGGCAATCAATATATAATATTACAGGTATTGACCTTGACCATAACGGTGGTTATATGGTTTACCCCAACGATCTCATCAACAGCCGGTATTTTAATGAACTCCCCAACGGAGATGGGCGGATTCGTTTTTAGCAGATTGAACCAGGTAATTATACTCAGACTGATTGTCACGTCACCATTTAAATTTCAGTGTAATTGAATTTTTCTGATTCCGGAAAGCTTACCTCGGCATTGAAGTTTTCATATTAAGAATTTTATTAACGGTGAGTAAAAAATCCTCCAGATTTTCTGAGCTTCCGTCGTTGTAATACATCATCAGATTGATACGGCTCCTGCCTTCGGTTTGCTCTAACATAACATTTCCAAGCTTTTGGTCTTCGGTATCGAACAGACTTATTGAAGACTTATTATTAAACCCGCTGAAGAAATCAGTGACCTTGCCTTCTGAAAAATTATAATCGGAATCTATGATTGCTTTGAGCGGAAACACTTCAATTTCAATATGTTTTTTGTCGTAGGCCAAACTGTGCGTTTTTGTTTCAACAACTTCAGTATCAAGTTTTACGAGGATAAGTTGCTTGTCATTTTCGAGTAAGGTAAAACGGACTTCTACCAGGGATTTCTTTTTGCGAAATATGGTTTCAAGTTGCAACTCAATATTGAAGTTTCCTGCAATAATATTCATTCTGACACTGGCTGGCATTTGATGTTTGAAGAAGGCAGAATACTTCAGGCTGCCAACTTTTTGATTGCCTTTAAAAATAACAGCTTCAAATGCTTCGGGGAATAACATGCCCAGATCGGTTTGCCTTTCAGCAAATTCGCATATGATCATTTTAAAAGGTTCATCCGATTTCTTGCTCCCTGAAGGAAATACTATTATTAATGAATCGGAGTTTTTGATTTTTTGCGGAAGGCTGTCAGCCGAACTGTAATGAAAAACACCTTTGGCGAGCTGCAGGTTATAAGTTTCCAGATTTGTTTCAGCCAGAGTGTCATTGGTCGAAAGGAAAGGCAGCTGAACTCCCTTCAATCTGCGGGCAAGCATAATCGCCTGGAATGCCTGAGTATTACTGAATCTGTTGGCAATCTGAATCAATTCATAATCAAATGCCTTTAGGATTTTACGGCTTTGTTCCGGGCTAGCCTTTCGGGATGTACAAGCAGAATACTGCAGGATGATTCCCAGGCATAAGATAACTACCGCCGGTTTTCTATAAAAAAATTGCCTGGGGGTAAAAGCCATTTCATCAATTGATTTTGATATGAATGATTCTACAAATGTATGATTTTTAATTTGCCTTAATTTGATTAAATAAGCATTCTGCAACTGCCTGCTGATTTTTTCCATCAACTACTGCCGATTGTAAGTTAAAATATCAGGAGAAGTATTGCGATCATCGCATAAATCCAGGCAGGTGGATATGGATAAATTTCAGGAAAAATCTTAAAACGGTTAAGTATTAAAGTATCGTTGAGTGTATAAGTCAGTAAAAACCACCAACCATTTACCGATAGCTTATGAGAAAGACCATTACTCTGATGATTTCTGTGTTGATGCTCTCCGTTACAGCGTATGCACAGCAAACTGTAACCGGTAAGGTAACAGATGCCGGAACCGGAGAAACACTTCCAAGTGCAACAGTTAAAATTGTCGGAACAACCACTGGAACCGTGACCGACATTGACGGAAATTACAGCATTACCATTCAATCGGCCGAAGATGTGCTCGAGTTCAGTTATGTGGGATACATTACCCAGAGCGTAAAAGCCGGTGCCAGAAAAGTCATCAATATTGCGCTGGCAACCGATACCAAAAGCCTCGAAGGTGTGATTGTTACGGCATTGGGTATTAAATCGGAAAAGAAATCAATCGGATATGCAGCTCAGGAAGTAAGTGGCAACGAACTCGGCGGGGCAAAGACCGGTAATATAGTAAATGCATTGAGTTCGAAAGTAGCCGGACTTGAAGTAATCAGCAGTTCAGGAACCCCCGGTGCATCCGCCAGCATCACCATCCGTGGCCGCTCTTCACTCAGGGCATCGGGCAATTCTCCCCTGTTTGTGGTTGATGGTGTGCCCATCGACAACAGCTATGACGGAAGTTATGTTTATGACTATTCCAACCGTGCCATTGACCTGAACTCTGATGATATTGAGTCGGTATCGGTACTTAAAGGAGCCGCTGCTGCAGCGCTTTATGGCATCAGGGCTGCCAACGGAGCTATTATTGTTACCACAAAATCAGGAAGGTCAAAAGGCGGGGTAAGCAAAAACATCACATTCAAAACATCATTTGGCTTTGACCGGGTAAATAAACTTCCCGAAAGGCAGACAAGATACTCACAAGGCACTTCAGGAAAATATTCTTCGACCTCAAATTCCAGCTGGGGTGCTTTGATTGACACCTTGCGCTATGACGGAGCCACAGATTATCCCAAGGACAGGTTTGGCCGTATTGTGGGTATGAGCGACCCTGCTGCAACGGACATGCGGGCGATGGCTTACGATGTTGAAGATTTCTTTCAGACAGCCATGACCAGCAACACCTACCTGAGTATGTCGGGAAGCACCGACAAAGGCAGTTATATTTTCTCAGTCGGGCACCTCGACCAGGGAGGGATTGTTCCGCTGAGCCATTTCTGGAGGACCAACGTTAAAATTGCGGGAGAATCAAAACTTTCGGAAAAACTCAAAATTTCCGGTTCGGCATCCTACTCCAATTCGCTGAATAATCTTACCCAGAAAGGGAGCAACCTCTCAGCCGTAATGGTAGGTTTGATGCGCAACACCCCCACCTTTGACCTGGGCAATGGCTCAGATGACCCGGTAAATGACCCTTCGGCATACAGCTATCCGGATGGAACCCAAAGAAACTACTATGCACAGTACGACAATCCATACTGGTCAATCAATAAAAACAAGGCACAGGCAGAGGTAAACCGCATCATTGGCAATACACAGGCCGAATATCAGCTTTTTCCCTGGTTAAGTGCTCTTTACCGCATTGGTATTGATTATTATGGTGAAAAGCGCAACTCATTTTTCGACAACAATTCCAGCGACACGCCCAATGGTTATGTAACGGCTTCTACCTATCTGTTTACCGGAATCAATTCAGACTTTATTCTGAGTGCTGAAAAGCAACTCACCGACGACCTGAAACTGAATGTTGTTGCCGGTCACAATTATTTCACCCGGGAGACCTACAACAATTCTCAGCGCGGCGATTCACTGCTGCTTCCCAACTTTTACGATCTGAGCAACACAGCAGTAACCTCGGGAGACGACAATAAAACCAAATATAAAATTGCCGGAGCCTATTACGACATCAAACTTGGTTACAAAGGAATAATCTACCTGAATACCACCGGTCGCAGCGACTGGTCGAGCACCCTATCCAAGGAAAACAATCCATTCTTTTATCCATCGGTAAGTGCCAGTTTCATTTTTTCGGAAGCATTTGGCATTGATCGCGGCAAAATATTCAACTACGGAAAAATCAGGGCTTCATGGGCTGAGGTTGGGAATGATGCCGACCCTTATTCACTCAGAAACTACTTTGCACCCATCATTGGCGGCATCAACGGACAAACCGTGTTTGCTACCGAACGCACCATAGGCAATGCCAATCTGGAACCAGAAACCACTCGTTCATCGGAACTTGGAATTGACCTCAGGTTCTTTAACAATAAAATTGGCCTCGACTTTGCAGTTTATCAGGCAAAAAGTATAGGACAGATTGTGCCCGTACCCGTTGCGTATTCCACAGGTTATGAATTCATGATTATGAATGCCGGAGTTATCACCAACAAAGGAATTGAAGCACAATTGTTTATTACACCGGTTTCTCATGAGGGTTTTGAATGGGATATGATGTTCAACTTCACCAAAAATAAAAATATGGTGGAAGATTTGCCCGAAGGTGTTCCTTTATTGGATTTCGAAACCACCGGTGTATCAAGTACCCGCTCTGTGGGCATTGAAGGGCAACCTTACGGAGTGCTTTACGGATCGAGATTTCTGAGAAATGAAAACGGAGATGTACTGGTGGGCGATAATGGTTATCCTCTGGTAGATGTGACAGCCGGAGTAATCGGAGACCCCAATCCCGATTTTATGCTTGGCATTCGCAATACATTTACCTACAAAGGCATTCAACTGAGTTTCCTGTTTGATATCCGGCAGGGAGGGGATGTTTACAACGGCACCCGCAATGTAATGAACTCGCTGGGAACCAGCAAACAAACCGAAAACCGCGACGAAGATTATATTTTCCCGGGAATTAATGTAAACACCGGATTACCCAACACAGTAGCCGTTAAGCGCGATGCCAGGTACTATTCAGCGCAGGGCGGTTTGGCCGGATTATCGGAAGCAGCCATTGAAGATGGCTCCTATGTAAGGTTGCGCGAGTTATCCCTCTCCTACTCCATGCCTGCCAAATGGCTGGGCAAAACTCCTTTCAGTGGAGTAAATGTGGGGGTAAATACCCGCAATCTTCTTCTTTGGACCAAATATTCGGGCATAGACCCCGAAACCAACCTTTCGGGAGTGTCCAATAGTCTTGGCCGCGATTATTTCAATATGCCAAACACCAAAGGTTTAGAATTCAGCCTTCAGGTAACTTTCTAATTTAAAAAAAGCAAAGCCATGAATATCAAATCTTTTCTTATAAAGTCAACTTCTGTTTTGTTTGCAGCCCTGATGCTGGGCTCATGCGAACTTGAAGAAGCCAACGTAAATCCCAACCGCCCTACTGAGGTTCCGCCGGCTGTTATGCTTCCTTACGGGCAGGAAAGGCTGGCCCGCCTCAACATTGGAACCACGCAGGTAATGACCGGCATTTTTATGCAGTATTACACCGGTGTCGACAACCATCCGGTTCAGGTTCAGCAGTATATTCTCAACGAAGCCCTTTACGTTGACTGGAACTGGAATGATTATTACGACGGTCCCATGATTAACCTGAAGGTGATGATTGATCTGGCCGAGAAAGAAGGTTCATACTATTATGCAGGAATCGGTAAAATATTGTTGGCCAACGCTTTGGGGAATGTAACCTCACTTTACGGTGATGTTCCCTACAGCGAAGCACTGGAAGGATCAACCAATAAAAACCCGGTGTATGACCCTCAGAAACAATTGTATGAGAACATACAGTCACTTTTGGATGAAGGTATTGAAGATATGGAAACAGAATATGAGGGCAAAAAGCCAGGAGCTGATGACCTGATGTTTGGCGGAGATGCCGGCAAATGGATAAAAGCAGCCCATGCACTCAAAGCACGATATTATATGCACCTGAGTAAAAAAGGGAGCGAGTTAAGCTTTAATCCGGCAGAAAAAGCGCTTGAATCGGCTTTAAATGCCATGACTTCCAGCGATGGAGACCTGCAATTGGTTTACGGCTATTCAGCTTCGGAGTACAATCCATTTTACTCCTACACCTTGCTGAATTACATTTTGCCAAACACCAATTTTACCAATATGCTGCTGCTGAGCAACGATCCCAGAAGGGGTTTCTATTACAAAAAGAAATTTGGTGAAGCCACTTTGAATGGTTTGTATTATACTTCTACTTCATCACCTTCGCTGCTGATGACCTACCATGAAGTCAAATTTATTGAAGCTGAGGCCAGAATCAGGTTAAATGCAGCAGATCCCCTTGCACAGGAAGCGCTGAATGAGGCAGTAAGATCAAACATTAACAAAATTACCGGAGGCACAACCACTCCTGAAACCATTGATGGCTATCTTGCAGCAAATGCAGTATTGAACGGAGATTTTAACCACGATCTGGAGGTCATCATCAAACAAAAGTACATTGCCATGTACTGCTCTATTGAATCGTGGACAGATTACAGGCGCACCGGATTTCCGCAGCTCACTCCAAATGCGGGTGGCGACCACAATCAGAATCCCGGAGGAGCCATTCCCAGGAGATTTGCCTACCCTCAGACCGAAAGACTGTATAACAAAAATTTCCCTGCACAGCTCCCCACCCTGCAGGATAGATTCTGGTGGGATCAGGATTAACCGGACCAACCACCCGGAATTCAGCACTCAATGTTTTGAGAACAGACAGATTTTATGAATGCGGTGTGTGAACTGACAGGCAAATTCGCCTGTCAGTTTTTTATATACTATTCATATACAATGCCTTAAAACCATTTACATGGCAAAATCTCATTTATTTTTTAGCAAATAAGAAAATTAAACTATACAGATCCATCATTCAGCTGATTGGCCTAAAATATTACCTTTGCCGGTCAAATGCACAAAAATCTCTGATGAAGGAAGATACCGGCGAACGGGAATGGGTAAACAGGCTCAGAAGCGGCGACAAGCAGGCTTTTGAACTTATTTTCCGGAAATACCGTGAAAAGGTATACTACTTTGCCATAAGGTATTACAACTCTCCCGATGATGCTGAAAATGTGGTTCAGGACGTTTTTATTAAACTCTGGAACGAACGCGAAGGCCTGAAAGCTGAGCTTTCACTCAATAATTACATCTACACCATCACCAAAAATCATCTTTTTAATCTGCAGCGAAAAAAAATCAACGAAAAGGCTTACCGCCAGTATGTTACCGAGCATATGGCCAATACCACCAATCATGAAAACGATTTTATTTATGCAGATTTAAAGGAAAAAATTGACAAAGTGATTGAAGAACTGCCCGAACAGCGCCGGAAAGTTTTTCAGCTGGGCAACATCGAAGGACTATCAAACAAAGAAGTGGCTGAAATTCTCAGCCTGTCGGTAAGGACCATTGAGGTGCATAAAAGCCTGGCCATACAGACCGTAAAAAATGCCATTAAAAAAATATTTAACTGATGGCTAAGTAAAAGCACTTGTAAAAGTGTATAAATCACAGAGAAGAATCAAAATGAAGAAAAAACTCAGTCCATACTTGTTTGCCCGTTTTTACTCAGGATTGCTCAGTCCGGGGAAAGAGAAGGAACTACTCAGCTCCCACGAAGTTGATCAAATGATGCAGCAACAATGGGAAAACCCTGAAGAAATGAAAACAGGAGCAAAACTGCCTGATTTTGACAGGATTTCAGAAAATATTCAACATCAGATATCAGCAAAAAAACCTTTTTATCTGCATAAATTTACAAAAATTGCCGCCGCCATGCTCCTGCTGATCGGCATTGCATCGGCCTGGCTGTTCTTCAACAATTCGCTGCAGAAAACTGATGGAACTACTGTAACTGCTCAGGCAGGAAATTCAATGGAATACACCCTGCCCGACGGATCAAAAGTCTTTTTGACAGGAAACAGTTCCATAACTTATCAGAAGAATTTCAGTGATTTCAGAAATATTGAATTTCAAGGCCTTGCATTTTTTGAAGTTGCAAAAACAGGAAATCCTTTCAGAATATTCGCCGGAGAAACTACCATAGAAGTTACCGGAACATCCTTCAGCGTGGATGCACGTGAAGAAAAACAAATCACTGTGGTTGAATTGGTAGAAGGAAGTGTTACCATAACCGGAACCGGGAATAAAACGCTCACAAATCTAGTTGCCGGGCAGAAGTTCAGCTTCAATAAAAACAGCAAGGAGTTCAACGTTGTAAACACCAGCATACAAACCGGGTGGAGTCAGCCCAAACTGGCATTCAGCAATGCTTCAGTCAGAGAAATTACTGCCATACTTGAACAGCGCTTCGGGCAAGATATAGATTACAGCCCTCAGCTGGAATCTATGCGTTTTACTTTTTCAATCAGTAACGAAACGCTCGAACAAACCCTGCTGCTAATGAGTGGGATTGCGCCGGTAAGTTTTCAGAAAAACAAAAATTCGTATTTAATTCAGGCTGCAGAATAACCGGAGTTAACAAAACCTCATTTCAACTTTTTAAACAATCTCAGCTTTCATTTCGCTGCCATCAGTTTGGCAATTAACCAAAAAGTGCCTTATCTTTAGCCGTTAATTTCAAACCAGAGGTCCGGGTGGCATTTACAACAGCCAAAGCTAGTACTAAACATGAGGCAAAGTTGCGCAGCATCCTTGCACTGCTTATGCTTTTTACCTTTCTGTTGCCTGCTGCTGCTCAGGAAAATGAAAGATTTACAGTACAGTTTCACAACCGCCCGCTTAAAATAATTCTTAACGAAACAGCCGCCATTACTGGCTATGAGTTTGCATACAGTGATACCGAAATCGCCGGACACCGGCATATAACAGTGCTTGCACGGCAGCAGACAGCAGAGGAGCTCATCAGAACAATAGCCAGCATTGCAGGCCTTGAAATCAGTTTTTCAGGCAAAAAAGTATTGCTCAAAGCCGACAAAAATCATCAGTTTTATTCAGTATCAGGGTTGGTTGTTGAGGAAAACGGATCGGTGCCTATGGCCGGGGTTCATATTTACATACCCTGCAATTCGGGGGGTACTTTTACCGATGGCGAAGGCCGGTTTGCACTTAAGGTTCCCTGGATGTGTGAATCTGTAACGATTTCATACATGGGGATGTTATCTCAGGAAATCGGTATCAAAAACGACAGCAGTTTTATCATCAGAATGAAACCCGAGGTTCAGACGCTGAAAGAAACCGTTGTGGTTGCCTTTGGTATTGAGCAGGAAGATCTCCTAACCGGTGCCGTGAGTTATTTAAAAACGGAATCAGGAGATAAAATGAATCAGGGGACATTTCAGGCGGCCATACAATCCGAACTCCCCGGTCTGCAGTTGCAACCCAACGGAGGCACCCCCGGCTCGGCATTCAATACTACCATACGAGGAATCAGCTCTATCAATGCCGGAAGCCGCCCGTTGTTTGTGGTTGACGGAATACCTGTAATCACAGGCGATTATTCACAGCTTGATTTCAGCGGACAGGCCATTGATGCACTCAGCACCCTGAATATCAGTGACATTGAATCCATATCAGTACTCAAAGATGCTGCTGCCAGTTCGCTTTTTGGCTCCAATTCATCCAACGGTGTTATTCTTATAAACACACGCAGGGGAAAAGCCGGACAAAACGAAATCGAGTTTCACAGCAGGCTTGGGTTTCAGCAAACCACCGGTAAATTGGATATGCTGAATGCTGCACAATGGATGAACCTGATGAACGAACATGCTGCAGCTTCGGGTAACCCACCGGTGTATACTCAGCAGGAAATAGAGAACAACGTCATCAACACCGACTGGCAGAATGAGGTTTTCCGTACTGCACCTTTATGGGAGACCGGCCTTTCTATAAGAGGAGGCACCGAAAAAGCCAGGCATTACATCAGCGGAAATATATTTAATCAGGATGGTATTGTGATAGGGTCAGGACTCAAGCAGTTTAACCTGAGAATGAACTACGACTACCAGATAACTGACAGACTGAGCATTGAAACCGGAAACAGTTTCTCCTATTCCATAAATCAAAGAATCGAAGGTGACCAGACCCTTAACGGCCCTTTGCCCAATGCCATTTCGCTCTCCCCTGTTTTTCCGGTTTTTAACAGCGATGGTTCATACAATAACGACGGGCCTTATGCCAATCCGGTTTCCATTGCCAGGCTCGAAAAAAACCTGGCTTACACCTATCGCAATACTTTTCATTTTAAGGCAAATTACAACATTAACCGGTATTTTACAGGCAGAAGTCTCATCGGTATTGATTTCTACAATCTTAGAGAACAGGCATTTGCACCCAAAACTACCCGGCAGGGAGCCAAATACAATGGCCTGGGCATTGAAGCCACCAGCCACGCACTGAGGTTTTATCACACTTCATACCTTGATTTTGAAAAAAGTGCCGGAAACAGAAAATTCTCAGCTACTGCGGGTTATAGCCTGGAAAGCAACGGACAGCACGATACCTTCCTGAGAGCTCAGAATTTTGCAGGCAGCAGTTTTGAGTTCCTTCAGGATGCTGCAACTCCTGTCGCTACACAATCATTTGAAACCCAATCGGCTGCAATTTCAATATTTACCCGGCTGCAACAGAGTTTTTCCGGCAAATACATATTTACACTTAACCTTCGGAGCGATGGCTCATCCAAATTCGGAAAAAACAATCGTTTTGGATTTTTCCCTTCGGCATCAGGACTGTGGTATGCTTCGCGCGAAGATTTTTTCAGGACGGGAGTTGTGAGTAGTCTTATTTTTTCGCTCAGTTACGGAATTACCGGAAACGATCAGATTGGCGACTTTTTATCACTCGGACTCTTTTCAGCCGGCGACAATTACAATGGAGAAGGAGGTATAAGTCCCACACAGATTGCCAACCCCGACCTGAAGTGGGAGTCAAACAGTCATCTTAATTTTGGCTCACAGATTGTCATCAGAGAAAAAATAAGGCTCAGAATTGACCTTTACAACAAACAAACCAAAGACCTTTTGTTGCAAAAACCCATGCCTACTTCGAGCGGTTACGCCTACATTATGTCGAATATTGGCCGCATCGAAAACCGCGGGATTGAACTTTCTGCTTCCATACCACTAAAAACAGGAGAATTTTTGTGGGAAGTTTACTTCAATCTTACAGCCAACCGCAACCGGGTAAAGGAGCTTTACGAAAACCAACCCATCAGAAACATCGGGCGGGCATCCAGCAGCATTGAAGTGGGAGAACCTGTTTCGTTCTTTTATGGGTTTAATGTGCTGGGTGTGAATCCCGATGATGGCAATCTGATTTACGAAGACCTGAACAATGACGGCAAAATCACTGACCTCGACCGAAAAAAAACCGGCAGTCCCCACCCCGATTTCTACGGAGGACTTGGCACGAATCTTCAGTGGAAAAACTTCAGCATGAATATTCTTTTTTCATTTTCGCAGGGAAATGAAATATTCAATTCCACCCGAATTTACACCGAAACCATATCGCTGAGCAATCAAACCACAGCCATTCTGCGAAGGTGGCAAAAGCCCGGCGACATCACCGATGTGCCGAAAGCTTCAGTTTACAATCAGCGGTTTTCTTCAAGATTTGTTGAAGACGGGTCGTTTATCAGACTGAGAAACATCAGAATAAACTATGACCTGCCGCTAAAAATGGTTTCAAAAGCAAGGCTTTCGGGAGTGCAGCTGTATGTCTCGGGCCGGAATCTGCTCACTTTTACAAGGTATTCGGGCATGGATCCCGAAATCAATTACAACGGTTTGAATCACCTGGCTTTGGGAACAGACTTCTTCACCTGTCCCCAGCCCAAAAATATAACCTTAGGAATATGCGTAAACTTCTGATTCTGCTTCTGTTTGCTCTGGGTGCCTGCGAAACCGACCTCGACCTGCGGCCAAAGGTTCAGGTTTCGGAAGAAGAGGCATTCAGCAACCGGGCAAATGTGGAGGCAGCCCTCACCGGTTGTTACGATGCCCTGCAGCTTCAGCATTATTACGGACGCAACCTGATTATTGTCGGCGACTTAGCCTCGGACAATTCATTTGCCAATGGCACCAAGGTGGAGTATTACGATGTGGATAAGAACAGCCTGCTGGCCAACAACATCATTGTTGAAGGAATTTGGGCAGATGTGTATGTTGCCATTAACAGAGTCAATCACATGCTTTACAAGCTCCGCGATGTTGAATTTCTCACTCCTGAAGAGCTGAAAGACATCAAAGGGCAGCTGCATTTTCTGCGTGCATTGCATTATTTTAATCTGGTAAGGCTTTACGGAGGTGTACCCCTGAAGTTATTGCCGACACTTGATGATACTTACGAAAACTTCCTGAAACGAAGCAGCACCGAAGAAGTTTATCAGCAGATTATTGCCGATCTGGAGGTAGCTGCACAAAATATTGATAATTCATCGCCTGAAAAAGCAACCGTAAAAGCGGCAACTGCCTTGCTTTCGAGCGTGGAACTTACCCGAAAAAATTACCAGGCCGCCTTTCAGTCTGCCAACCTTACCCTGCAGGCAGGAGCGTCACTGAGCGAAGATTATTCAACACTATTCTCCGCTAAAACCGATCCCGATGCAGAGATCATTTTCTACATTCCTTTCAGCGCAACCGACAAAAACAGGCTGGCTGAATATAATTTCCCGAATACACTGGGCGGCAGACACGAAAATGCGCCGGATGCTGTGCTCGTTTCCACAGATACTGCCGACCAGAGGAATAAAATAAACTCAGCCTTTCACAACGGGAAGTATTATTCGCGTAAATATTCCGATCTCACCACCGGAGCCGACAGAGTAATTGTACTGCGCAACGCTGAGCTGTTGCTGATCAGAGCTGAGGCGGCCTATCATATTGATTCCGTTTCGCACAGACAACTGATACTTAACGATATCAACCAGATACGGATGCGGGCCGGATTACTTCCTGTACTAAGTGGAGAAGCCCATGCCCTTTTGTCGCTGATTGACAGGGAAAAACAAAAAGAATTTGCCTTTGAAGGGAAACGATGGTTTGACCTCATCAGGACAGGAAAAGCCGTTCAGGCTGTGGCAACGGTAACAGAGCCCTGGCAGATGCTTTTCCCCGTTCCTTTGAGTGAGATTTCTTCCAACCCCAACATTGGCATTGAAGACCAGAATGAAGGGTACTGATGAAATTCACAAATAGTTAAGTGATATATTAACAGCATCGTAATACATAATTTCTTGACTTTGGCTTGTGAATGAAGTAATTTTGAACTTCAAACCACAAACCCCGTATCATGTCCAACCTTCCTTTCCCTCAATTTTTGCAGCGTTACGGAATTATTATGCTGTTTTCATCCGACCCGGGTGTTATTCCCGGAGCCATCATCGAAAAAAGAAAAAAGGGATATTTCAGCGCCGGCACCCTGGAGCAGGTGTTTAAAGATCCGGCCCCGGCCTGGGATACCATACTCCAACCCGCCAACCTTGTTTACGGCACAGTGCAGCGAAGCCTGAGCCTGAACAGCAAAGCCAGCCTGAACGAATTTGGAGTAAACATCAGCGGAGGCTTGGCCAATGCAAGGTCGGTTGACTTTTTTATCTCAGGTGTGAAATGCAGGGTATTCGCCAATCAGTCGAAAATTACCCTGATTCCCAGACTTCAGGAGCTCAGGAAGAAAAATAAATCGTTGTGGAGACTGGTCAACAACAATTACATTGCCGACTATACCTATTATGCCACAGAAATAACTGCCGAGTTTGAAACCGAGGGCAACATTGATCTGCGGGCTGAACTGGAGAATAAAATTACTATAGAAGGCAATGCCGGTATAGAATGGAAAAACAAATCGAAGTTCGTTATTTCGAACAACGATGCCATTCCTTTTGGCTTCTCTGGCTGGATGGTTTAGGTTACCGACATTTTTCTCAGGGCAAAACCAGTATTTTCCGGGTTCCATTGACACTCCCGCTTTTCAGATGCACCAAATATGCACCGGGTTTAAGTGTACGGATGTCAACATTTGTTACGCCGCTCACATGAAACAATTTTGCAAACATCAGCCGTCCCTGTAAATCAGTAAAACTCACTTCTACAGGAAGTTGATAAGTTGAAGTAATATTCAGATGAATTATGCCAGATGCCGGATTGGGATAAACTTCAAATCCCGGCCCGGCAATATATTCATCTGTTGAAGCAGTCGGGCAACTCCAGATGAGTTTGTATCCGGCTAAGCGGGTGAGGTTATCAGAAAAAAATCTGATGGTAAATGAATTTCCGGAGGTCACAAGCTGCTGAGGGATTTCGTTTCCCGAAAGCGAGGCCAGCAAAGGAAACTGAGTGTCAGGCCCGTCGTAAATCCATAATGAGTCATAACCTGCCTCCAGACTGAGTGATTCGAAATTTATCGTCAAAGGTCCGCCCCAGGCCGATTGTATGGTTTCGGTATAATGTTCGCTGTTTCCATAACTCCACCAGGGCCCGCCGGAATCATAAATCGTATCCTGACATAAATCCTGAGGAGAGCCGGCAAACTTATCTTCTATCAGATTCCAAAGTTCCTGATACCCATTGTCGTATCCCAATGCCCAGATTCCAATGCCTGCCACATTCCTTCGGTTGACCAGATCGTATTTTGCTCCGAGGCTCCGTTCATCATCAAAAAAACACTGCCGCCACAGCGAGGTAAAGTAGCTGTAGTAAGGATTGTAGCTGCGGTAATCCCAGTAAAGGTTTTCAGGTTTGTAAACTGAAGTATTGGAGCGAATATTCCGGTAAGTGATGGCAGTTCCGTTGCCTGTGGTATTTGCCGGAAGTGTATTTGCACTCACCGGCCATTCGCGGCCATAATAAGGCAGTCCCAGCAAAAGCTTTTCAGCGGGTACTCCCTGTGCCTGATAATAACTGAGTGAGCGGTTTACTCCGTAATCAAAGGACGAAGTCAAAGGCCAGAATCCGGAAACCGGACCGGCAAGGGAACTTCCATCCCAATAATAATCATAGGCCATAATCATGATCAGGTCGAGCCAGGGTGTAATGGCCTGTATGTCAAAGGTATTGCTCCAGTTTACCGCAGGCGCTGCAATGCTCAGCTCAGCCTGAGGCAATGCCGATTTAAGTGCCTGAGAGAGTTCGGTGATGTAACTGGTTAGCGCCGATTGCTGAGAAGATGGTACGGCTTCAAAATCGAGGTTAATACCATGCGCTCCTCTCTGAATGAGCATGTTAATAAGATTTGTTGTAAGCGTTTGCCTGGCTTGTGCATTGTTAAAAAACTGCGCATGACTATTAAAAAGAGTAACACAAAGATGCACCTTTACTCCTCTTGCCAGGGCGGTATCTATCACAGCAGCAGCATACCAGTCGTGTGTGGTTATGGCTTCTCCGTTTGCCGGATTTACTTCGTATGAAAAATAACACAAATCGCTCAGCAAGTCCCAGCGGTAAGATAGCCAGGCGCTGCCTCCCCAGTAGGGCTGGTATCCGAAAACCTGCTTTTGCAATGAGGATGCTGCATTCCGTGTTTGTTGCTCAGTGTTTTTGTATTGATGTAAACTGTCGAAAAAAGACTCAGGAGCACCTGTATATTTATTATAGTATTCAGATTGCTCCCTGTGAACCGAGAATGATTGTGCAAATGCCTGAATATTAACACAAACGAAAATAATGCCCAGAATTAAATACCTCATGCCAGATGTGTTTCAGTTTATTAATGAATGATAAAATTTCTTTGCCGCATGGCTTCAAAAACCAATACGGCAGTTGAAACTGAAACATTCAGGGAATCAATACTCCCTGACATGGGAATAATCACCCTGTGATCACAAAATTTTATCCAGTTTTGTGTAAGGCCATCGGCTTCGGTTCCCATTACAAAAGCTGTTGCAGTGCGGTAATCAAAGGTATGGTAAGGTTTTGAGGCCGTTAATTCGGCAGCATAACTCACTATGTTATTTTTTCTGAGCCATTGCTGCGCTTCGGTTGTGGAGCAGGCCACTACCTGACGCGAAAAAACACAACCAATGCTGCTTCGTATAACATTGGGATTATAAATATCGGTAAGCGGATCGCACACCAGCACCACATCGGCATCACTTGCATCGGCGGTACGCAGAATCGCCCCGAGATTGCCGGGCTTTTCAACAGATTCAAGGATGATAACCAAAGGATTTTCGCGCAGTTTAACCGAATCCAGCGAATGCCACCGGGGCTCAAGCAGTGCGATGCATCCGTCAGATCCTTCGCGGTACGCAAGCTTTTCGAAAACGCCCTGACTTACCGCAGTAATTCCCTGTTTTGGAATAATATGCTGATACGTTTTTTCATCAGCCAGCTCCCTGCAAACAAACAACTCCTTCACTTCAAACCCATTCTGAACAGCAATTGTGGTTTCACGGATACCTTCTGAAACCAGCAGGTTTTGTTTGCGCCTTTCGCGCGATTTCTGCTGAAGCAATAAAAGGTTTTTTATGCGCGGGTTTTGCTGACTGCTGATGATTTCGTGCATTGAAACAATTTTGAAAAATGCGGTTCTGGCAAAATTAGCGAAAATTCGCATCTTTGCATGTAATTACCCTCAAATGCCTGTGCTATGATCAAAATGCTAACCCCTGTTCACTGGAAAGATTACGAGTTGCTGGACTCGGGAAACTTCGAAAAGCTGGAAAGATTTGGCAAGCAGGTACTTACCCGCCCCGAACCACAGGCTGTATGGGACAAATCCATGCCCGAAGACGAATGGCAGAAACTTTCGCAGGCAACCTTCAGAAAAGAAAAAAATGATCCTGAAAAAGGAAAATGGATACTTAAAAAAACTTGTCCTGAGCAATGGAACATCAGTTATAATTACAAAAACCTCAGCATTAAAATGCGGCTTGGCCTGACCAGCTTCAGGCACATAGGGGTTTTTCCGGAGCAGGGAGATAACTGGGATTATATTTTTGACAATATAAAAGCCATGAAAAATCCTGCACCCAAAGTTCTGAATCTTTTTGCCTATACCGGAGGTGCTTCGCTGGCAGCGCGGGCAGCAGGGGCTGAAGTGGTGCATGTTGATTCGGTAAAACCTGTTATTACCTGGGCCAGGGAAAATATGGAACTCAGTGGCCTTGAAGGGATCAGATGGATAGTGGAAGATGCCCTTAAATTTGTAAAACGCGAGGTACGGAGAGGAACCAGATACCAGGGAATCATACTCGACCCGCCTGCCTACGGAAGAGGTGCCGACGGAGAAAAATGGGTACTGGAGGAAAACATCAACGAAATGATAAAACTCTGCAGTCAGCTGATTGATCCCCAGGAACATTTTCTGATTATGAGTCTGTATTCCATGGGCTTTTCATCCCTGATAAGCAGCAACCTCATCAAATCGGCATTCGGCGATCAGATAAACCCTGAGTCAGGTGAACTTTACCTGAATGATAAATTCGGGAAGAAACTGCCGCTGGGTACTGTGGTGAGATTTTCGAAATAAAATTCCGAAGTATTTTTCTGCTTCTGTGGCCGGCAATTTTCAGTTGCCAGGGTTCTTTGCGCTTAATTTCATAAGTATGGCATACACCACCGGACAAATTTCAGCATTTCGCAGCGACAACTGAAGAATCTGGTAAAAACGGCTTCGGTCGGTATGCGGATACTCACGGCAGGCTTTGGGGCGATGGCTGTATATGCCGCAATAATTTTCCTGATCAATGAACGGACAAGGAGCCTCATGAAAAACAAAATCTCCGTCATTATCCATTTGAAGATAATTCTGCACCACTTCCGAAGGCCTGATCCTTAACTTTTTAGCCATTACATCCACATCGTTGTGGCTGATGGCCGGACTGATGCTGCGGCAGCAATTGGCACATTTGAGGCAATCGTAAAACTCAAAAGCCTGCTGATGCAGCGAATGAACAACCGTTTCAAGTTCGCGGGGATTGACCTTGCCAAGCCCGGAAACTGTTTTTCTGAGGAAGCCACCGTTTTTTGCGAAAAGCGTTTTCAGCTGTGCTGGCTGAGGAACATCCTGAATGCCAATAGAAAGCCTATTTAAATCCCCTTTGCTGCTTGATTTCATTGTAGGCTGCATTCAATTGCTGAAATTTTTCATGGGCAGCTTTCTGTACATCCTCTCCCAGGTGAGTCACCTTATCGGGATGGTATTTCAGGGCCATTTTGCGATAAGCCTTTTTTACCTCTTCATCGCTGGCATCGGGCGTTATTTCCAGAATCTGATACGCAGCATAGGGGTCATGTTTTACAAACATGGCTTTGATGGATTCAAAATCCTTTTGTCTGATGCCCATGTGCAGACATATCCTTTTCAGCACTTCGGCTTCGGCTGCATGAGGTTCGCCATCAGCGGATGCCACACCGAATAGAAAATGAGCCAGCTGAAGTCGCGAAGGATATTCCATGTTTTCCTGAATCTGCTCACAGATTTCATCTATATCCAGATTCTGCCTAAGTATCTCGCGCAGCAACAGCAACAAACGTTCGGCTTCGGTTTCGCCAAACTGCCTAAGCAAAAACGACCTTACATAATTTAATTCCGATTTCAGGATTTTGCCATCGGCTTTCATAATGGCGGCAATAAGCACCAGAAGGCTGACTTTAAAATCACCTTCCTGCGTTGGAGTGAAGCCTTTGTGCTCGTACTCGCCGGAGTTCATACTATCGAAAATTGAGCCGAAAACAAAGCCCAGGATTCCGCCAATGGGGCCACCCAGCGCCCAGCCAAGCCCGCCCCCAATCCATTTGCCAAAAGAGGTTATTGACATTTTGTGAATCTATAAAAACAAGAAAATAATTACAGAAAATGAGGCGTAATGCTTGCTGATAAAACTCAGTAATATTCTTTTCCCTTTTTTCCGGTGCAAAGGTATTAAAAGTACATGCAGGAAATTAAAAGAGGTGCAAAATAGGGCTATATAGGGTTGGTTGGTGGCTGGCATGGCTCAGAAATTATATCTATAAAAAAATATAAGCACATTTTATGTAAAACGTAAGCACCTAAAGAAAAGGAAAGCACGTTTTGGTTTATGTTGTCATTGAACAGTTTTAGTCGCCGGAACACAATTCCTTTAGGTTTTTAAGTAACAGACTGAATTTAAAAAGCAAAATCGAAATAAATCCAATCAATATTAAGGGTTTGAAATTTCTGAGTGTATAAGGTAAAAGAGCCTCGGATGAACTTCATCTTATTCAAATAACCTGCAGGATAGAAATGAATCCCTGGCAAATTCATTTTACAGACAAAGCCAACAGCCTGAATAAAAA
>JANJXJ010000052.1 GCA_024709105.1 Lentimicrobium sp.
GCATAAAATTGAGTTGAAAGGTGAGTCGCTAAGAAAAAAAATCTAATCACAAAAAAATGCTATTTTTACCACCTCTTTTATCACTGAATTAGTGGCCTACTTTGCTCCGGAATACTGGCCTACTTTCACCGGAATAATCACCCTGCATGGGATTCATCACTTGAAATATTGCAATAATTGAGATTCTTCATTATTACTGCACCACTTAATTTTGGTGAAGAAAATTGTATATTTGATTACGCTAAAGACTAAAAACAAAGTATATGTTGACGAGAATATTTGCTTTAATTTTGGCAATCTATCCTTCCGTAATATTAAATGCTCAGGATTTTATACTTGAAGGAAGAATAATTTCTGAGTATTTTGATGCAATTCCAGATGTCAAAATCACAGATACTAATAATGAACTGCTGGCAGTAACTGATATTGAAGGTCGTTTTAAGATTACAATTCACAATAAGAATGTTCAACTAAATATTATTTTTGTTGGTATGGAGCCAACTAAAATAGAATTAAATGAGAGTTGCGATTTAATTGAAGTTATATTGTTGTTTCAAACAATCTATGACCTTACTTCTCTGAATAGGGTTGATAGACTTCGATTGAAAAGTTTTAATAAGATACCCAAATTGCATATGAAGGCATTTAAAATGGGGCTATTTAAGACGAAAAAAGCATGCTATTCTCAAACATTTGTGCGAAGCTTTATAAAGAGTGAAAAGTAATCCTAAAGTAGAATTGGTCTTTGTCACTAACATTCCGGCAGCACAATGGCAAACTGTGCAGGCCACCGAAACACCTCTCCCCCAACCACCGTGCAAAAGGCTTATTTATGTGCTCCTCCCTTCTCCTCTGATGCCTGAGCTTTTATCGAAGACATGAAAAAGGGAGCTGAATCCTTTTAATTTTGAGATTATTTTTCCTTGCAATGTCAAATGGCATTAACTCGAGGAGAGGACAGGGTGAGGTGATTTTAACTAACTTTGCCATCATCAACAAATGTTCCCAGCGAACATAAAGGTCACGTAAGAGCTAGCAAATCGTCGGTTTCTGCTATTACGGGCATTAGAGGAATAAAGGATCCTGGTGAGACCATTAAAAGTCCATTTCAAACCGGTTCAGCACTTAATGATCTGAATTCAGTTGCAAATGAAATCTATGAATAGTTGAAATCATCTTTTTTCAGAAGCGAAACGAAAATGGAAAACCCTGAAGCAATTTTGTGCAGAACCCGTGTTAATTTGCGAACCTTTTTTTTGTTTATATTCGTACTTGGAACCATTTTCTACTTTCTGGAAATAAATGAAAACAATCATGTTTTTATTGTTCTTATTGGCTTAGTATTCATTTCAATAGCATGGTATTTTTCTCAGTACTTAATCAGATACTGCACCTTTAAGCAAGAAGTGATTGAGATTACATATCCCACCAGAATACGAAACAGGAAAATAAGGTTTGACTATAAAGAAATACTATCTGTCAGCTATAAAAACACAATTTCTCAGTATTCAGATCCAACTATAACAATTCATCTTAATGGCAAACGTATTTCATTCCCAACAGGTTACAGAAAAAATCGTAGAAAAATATTTGAGGTTATAAGAAACAAAAATATTGAACTCAGCATTGATTCGGTTCTGGATGGTGATTATAAAATTTAAAAAATCTTCACCAGCCTTTCCTCCCATTCACAATCAAACCATCAAAAATTACATCTCAACAAAGCCGGCTGCTTTTAATTTTCTCAGTTTTCCGTAAAGCCTGTCGTAGGTAAAAAGCACCCGGGGTGTTGTGCCTTTGGGCAAGCGGTGGCTGATGTATTTATTCATCAGAAAATCATTGAGATAGGTGGCATTTACATATCCTGCCCTTTCGGCTGAACGGTAAATATCTTTGGTTTGAAGGCTGTCAATATTATACACATACTTCACATCGCCGCTCAGCGGGAAGTACCTGAAGCCGCCATCGTAAGCATCGGTAACAGTCAGATTACTGAACAGAACCCGCAGGGTGGTGTCGTAATGGTTTAATCCGGAATATTCGAACCAGAAATTCTGGTTTACGGCTGTAATGAAATAATTGTAGCGATACAACTCTTCACCGCCAAAGTAGGCTGCATCGCCCACCGAATCGAAGTACTCTTCAATTTCAGCCTGAGCCAGATTAAATACTACTGATTTTCTGCCATTTACCAGAAAATCACCAGCCTGCTCCTGAACAAAAGCCTTATAACCCAGCAATGTAAGTTCGTTGTAAATCCCTTTCATAAATGCTGCAAAATAGGTGCTGTCGTCAACATACTGAATTACCTGAGTATTGGCCAGCAGAACAGAATCTTTCTCAGCAGTCTGCAAATCTTCAATCTGAAGAGAATCGGGAAGTTTATAGCTCTTTTTGTATAAAAAATCAGGAGCCAGCAGCAATATTGCCTCCGGCTCCTTGTTTTGTAAAAATTGTTTTGCCAGTTTCCTTTCGGGACTGCACGAAACAAAAACGAAAACCAATAGAATCAATGTAATCAGAGCTTTCCTGCAAGTTTTTGTTTCGTACATAGTGGTAAGGTAGTTAGGCAGATTCTACACAATCGTTTTTGAGCAATGCTTCCGCAAATTTTGCACCAAACTCTATTGCTTTTTCCTGTTCTTCACCGTTTGGTGTAAATTTGATAAACAAATTATCTTCAAAAAGTTTCAGTTTAAGGTTGGAAAGATTGGCTTCTATCAGCTTCACCCCTTCTCCGCTCCATCCGAAAGAGCCAAATGCTGCAGCCAGTTTGGCACGGTCTCTTATGGGATTAATCAACCCAAATACCTGATATATCTGCGGAAGTATGTTCTGGTTGATGGTAGGAGAACCCAGGATTATTCCCGAAGCTTTTGACAATTCTTCATCAATGACAGCGGCTTCTGTTTTTTCAATATCCATTACCTTTACATCCACACCTTCAACAGTTTTAAGCCCACGGGCAATAGCGGCTGCCAGGTCTCCGGTGTTATGATAGGCAGAAACATAGGCAACAAACACTCTGTTTTTCTCAGGATTTTCGATGGCTTCACGCGCCCATACTTCCGACTGATCAACATACTTTTTCCAGTTGCTGCGTAAAATTGGACCATGTCCGGTACATATCGCACTGATTTCCAACGGCCTGATCTTCTCGATGGCTTTCAGCATAAACTTGCTGAAAGGTTTCAGAATTACATCAAAGTAATACTTAAATGCGTCGTCGTAGTTGTCAACCATATCGTCGTACATCTCTTCGGAGCAGTAATGGGCACCAAATGAGTCGCAGGTAAAAAGCACCTTATCCTCTATGAGGTAAGTGTAGATGGAATCGGGCCAGTGCAGGTTGGGAGCATTAAAAAACTTCAGGGTTTTGTTTCCCAGCGAAAGGGTATCACCATCTTTTACCTGAATGTATTTAAAATCCATGGCAAACATATCCCTGATGTACCTGAGGGCATTGCCGCTGCCAACTACAGTGGCATTCGGGGCCAATTTCAGAAGATTCTGCAGGTTCCCGGAGTGGTCGGGTTCGGTGTGATCAAGAATAATGTACTCAATTTCAGCCGGGTTGCACACCTGATTGATTTTATTCAGGTAAACATCCCAAAACTTCATTTTGGTAGTTTCAATAATTGCCTTTTTTTCGGCATTGATAAAATAGGAATTATAGGTTGTGCCGTATTTGGTTTCCATTACCACGTCAAAAGTTACAATGTCGCGGTCGAGCACACCTATCCATTTCACATCTTTGGTTACTTCAAGTACTTTGTTGTCAGTCATATGTAATCGGTAATTGTTTCGGCTTAAAATTCAATAGTCATTTGAACAACGTCATCGTCATCAGGATGATTTTTCCGCTCCTGCGATGGCAGTGTAATTGGCTTTTCAGGCTGGTCTTCTTCGGTTTCTTCGGTTTCTTCAACCGGAGGCGTGTAAGGAATAGGCTCAAGCAGCTTTATTTTCTTTACAGCATGGGTAGTGATTCGTTTGCCTTTGGCTTTGTGACTTTTAACTTCAATAAACTGGGCTGCTTCTATCTCTTCGTCGTCAATGGCCCGGTTGTTGAGTTTTTCATCAAACACCACCTGCACTCTGGGCAACCAGTCGGCCGATATCAAAACCAGTTTTGAATCGGGTTCATCACCGATAAACTCAGTCTTCTTATCAGTTATCTCCACCTGAAAACGTTTCAGGTAGTAGAATTTTTTCTCGCCGTTGTAATAAACCGCGGTAAGGGGTTTTTCGGGGACAAACTTTTCTATCAGCAGCAAATCCTCATCAAAATGATTGGATAAGTCAAAGTTAAAAAGGCGGTAATGCCCCGACTGCATAAGGGTAAGTATCTTGTCGTCGGCCAGAAATGCACCCAGCAAACGGCCTCTGCCTTCGGTATTTAACCTGCGTATGGAGTCGTCGTACCAGATGTCGCGCGCTCCCAGTGTTGAAACGCCGGCCTCTGCCTGTGTTATCTTTTTAACCGCATATTTGGTAAGGGTATTTCCCAGCGAACTGCGTCCTTTGATAGCTAATGTACTGAAATCGAAGTCAAACGAAGGCTTTTTAAGCTTTGGCCGGGGTTTAAGCAGTACCTTGATGATTTCTGCTTCGCCGTTGGGGTTGGCTGTAAAATAAAGTACCTTTGAGTGTGCAGTGCCTTTGGTAAGCACATATTCCTTGTCGCGGGTTACTCCAACCACTGCAAAACGCTTCACGTAAGCACCTCCGTTTTTGCCATCCTGGTATACCATATTATAAATGGTACGCTCATCGTTTTTACGGAAAACATCAATATGAAGGACATTCTCACCTACAAAAACCTTTTCGGCAACTTTGGTAACAATGAATGTACCGTCTTCGCGGAAAACGATAATATCATCAATATCAGAGCAGTCGCAAACAAATTCATCTTTACGGAGCGATGTTCCGGCAAAACCTTCAACCCGGTTGACATAGAGCTTTTGATTTGCGGCGGCCACCATGGGTGCCTGAATGTTGTCGAAGTTCCGCAATTCGGTTTTTCTCTCTTTGCCTTTGGCATACTTTCTCCTGATGTTCCGGAAGTATTCAATGGCATATTCAATGAGATTGGCCAGAAAATGTTCTACCTGTGCTTTTTCGTCGTTCAGGTTGCGGATGACTTCATCGGCTTTAAATGAATTGAACTTCGAAATTCTCTTGATTTTGATTTCGGTAAGCCTGAGTATATCATCAACAGTTATTTCTCTGTAAAACTGAGGTTTATAAGGATCAAGGCTCTTGTCAATGGTTTCCAGAACTTCTTCCCAGCTGGTACACTCTTCTATGTTGTGATAAATGCGGTTCTCAATAAAGATTTTTTCGAGAGAGGCAAAAAGCAGATTTTCAAGCAACTCAGCTCTGCGTATTTCAAGTTCAGTGCGAAGCAGAAGTACTGTGTAATCAGTAGATACCCTCAGTATTTCATGTACTCCCAGGAATCTCGGTTTGCCATCCTGAATAACACAGTTGTTCGGAGAAAGCGAAATTTCGCAATCGGTAAATGCATAGAGCGCATCAATGGTTGTATCAGGAGAAACACCGGCAGCCAGATGTATCAGGATTTCAACGTTTTGTGCTGTATTATCATCAATTTTCCTGATTTTAATCTTGCCCTTTTCGTTGGCTGCAACAATGGTATCAATCAGGCTCTCGGTGGTAACACCAAAAGGAAGCTCGGTAATTACCAGCGTTTTCTTATCTAACTGATTGATTTTAGCCCGTATGCGAACCTTTCCACCTCTGAGCCCTTCATTGTACCTGGAGCAATCGGCAAGTCCACCGGTTGGAAAATCGGGCAGCAGCTCAAATTCTTTTCCCTGGAGATATTTGATCGAAGCTTCAATAAGCTCAATAAAGTTGTGAGGCAGAATTTTGGAAGCAAGACCAACAGCAATACCTTCTACACCCTGAGCAAGCAGAAGCGGAAATTTTACGGGCAAAGTAATGGGTTCTTTATTACGGCCATCGTACGAAAGTTTCCATCGGGTAGTTTTCGGATTAAAAACCACTTCCCTGGCAAACTTGCTTAGCCTTGCTTCAATGTAACGAGGTGCAGCAGCCCGGTCGCCGGTATGCACGTTGCCCCAGTTTCCCTGAGTGTCAATCAGCAGGTCTTTCTGGCCCAGTTGCACCAGTGCATCCCCAATTGAAGCATCGCCGTGCGGATGATATTTCATGGTATGCCCTATGATGTTGGCAACTTTGTTGTATCTGCCGTCATCAAGTTCATCCATAGCGTGCATAATGCGGCGCTGAACCGGCTTAAACCCGTCAAGTATCTCAGGAACAGCTCTTTCGAGAATAACATACGAAGCATAGTCCAAAAACCATGTTTCGTACATACCCGAAAGCTGGATTACCTTTTGCAGTTCTCCTTCTTCCGGCACTATACCGCTTTCCGGCATTTCTTCCGGATCAGGTGCATCTGTCCCGTTGATTATTTCTTCTTCCATTCTTTTGTCATTCAATTATTCTAAACTCATTAACCTGCTTTTTCCTGTCTTCTGAAAAACCGCAGCAGCAATACTTCTGCCAGCATAAAAACAAGTGCTGCAATCAGAAACCATTTCCATAGTTTCAGCCCGTTGTTTCGTTCAGCAATCAGTTGCCCGATTTCTTTTTTACCTTCGGCCAGCACAGTAAATCCGGTGATTTCTCCAGCCATTTTCTTCAGCTCTTCGAGGCTCATTCGCCTGAGGTCAGACTCTTTCCTGCTGTAATTAAACGCAAGATAATCTATTATTTTATCTCCCGATTTCAGATTATAAAAACCGGCATCAGCAATATTTTCGGCTGTATTCAGGACTATCTGTCCGTTTACACTGCGCATACCTGGAATGAATTCTCCGGAACCATCTTCCCTTGTCATTTTCAACACCTGATCGCCCTGAGGTTTCGATGTTGCTGTAAGTATGATGTCAGGGGAATTTATAAAATAAGTGGCAGGCAAAATCTGAACACTCTGGAATGCAGCATTAAGAATCGCCGGGACAAAAAGTGCATGTCGCTGAAAATTGCTCCAGCGATCGTCGGCAGGAACAGCCGAAAGCACCACATGTCCGCCGCCGCCGGATACTTTGGTCAGAAATGCACTGCCATTTACAAGCTTCAGGGCATGATCACTAAAAACGGAAGTGTTTTCAGCTATTTTATAATGTTTAACAGCCAGGGGATAATCGGTATTTCCGGGAAGAGTACTTTCGTTAAAAACACCCTTAAAAAGATCGTGCTGCATATTGATGCCTGTTACGCGTGCAGGTGTAGTATCAATGCCTTGATAAACCGGTGACCCCAGTTGCGAAAGGAGTTGATTCAACACATCGGCTTTGCCGGATGCCGGTGGGAAAACCAGAAGTGTTCCGCCATCACCCACAAAGGAATTGAGTTGCTGCGCAGCTCCTGAACTCAGGTCATTAACACCATTTAAAATTACTAAGGTATAATCACCGAGTGCATTAAAATTGGTCTGTTTCAGGGGAAGCTGGGTTGGCTGCACCACTGAATCCAGTGCAAAAACAGTTTGTAAATATGGATCGGCATCTGTTTGATTGATCACCAGCACAGGTATTGATTCTGTAACTTTAATGGCCATGTAGTAATTGTCGTCAAAAATTACAGGGTAGTCACCAACTTCCACCACAGCCTTCTGGCTTCCGGCAGTTGTAGTTCTGAAACTAAGCTCTGCGGTTTGCGATGTATTGGCTCTAATATCCACAGAAGTTATTGCCCGCTGGGTTCCGTCTATGGTGAGTTTAACAGGAATCTTTTCAAGATTATTTTCAGAAATGTTTGTAATTCTTACTTTGAGGACGGCAGTCTGGTTAAGCCGAAGAACAGGATTCTCGAACCAGCAGGAATCCACATAAATATTTGAAACCGAAACCTCATCAACAGGGACCAGATTAACCGGAAAACCTGAGATACTGTCGGGCAGCTGTCCGAGCAGGGTTGATTTCTGAAAATCGGAAATAATATAGGCTGAAGCCCCCTTGTACTGCTTGTCTTTGAGCAGGTCATTTTGCCTTTGAAGAATCTCTTTCAGGGTTTTATGCGCAGCGCCCGGTTTTATTTCGCGCAGCATCAGCAGATACTCATCACGTGCAACCATGCGTTGGTGTTTGCCTTCGAAATCATTGGTCAGCAGTTGAAAAAGATCGTCGGGAGAATAGGCCATGGCTATTTCCCTTGCTTTCCGCAGGGCTTCATCAAGCAGCCTGCCATCGGCACCTGCTGATTCCATGCTGAAGGAATTATCAACGAACACCGACACCATTTTTTTTGCCTGAACAGAGGACGTCTTCTCAGCCGGGATATAAGGTTGGGCAAATGTAAATACCAGGGCAGCAATAGCAAGTATGCGCGTAGCCAGCACAAGGTAACGAAGCAGTTCTGACTGTTTTTGCGTGCGTTTTCTGAAACCTTTGAGAAAAGCCACATTACTGAAATATACCTTTTTGTACCTTCTGAAATTAAACAGGTGTACAACAACAGGTATGGCTATTGCAAACAGACCGAACAGAAAAAGTGGATTAACAAATTGCATACACAAAGGCAGAAACAGTATGCAAATGTACAGGTTTTTTTCGCAGGGAAGGCCAGCTGTTATGGCTGAAAAACAAAGACTTTTTAACAATCTGATGTATTTTACCTATGGGCGCTGCTGTTGCAGTTGTTTTTAAAACAAACAAACTTTGTCTTAAGGAACAACATTCATTAAATCATTAGTTTACTGAATGAATAATCAAATTTCATAGAAAATAGTGTGAATATTACAGTAACTTAACAGGTCAGTGAATCAACTTCAATTTATTATCAAAAAAAAGGCCTGCAAAAGCAGGCCAGGGGCATTTATGTGTAATGATCAGCAGAGCAATAACGAGTCGTTGTATTCAGCCTCAACCCCAAGTTTGTGAGAGTTTTCCTTAATGGCCATCTTTTTGAAGGTTTCTCTTAGCTCCTGACTGTCAGCCCTTGAAGCCATTTCGAGATAAAGTTTAAGAGAAAGCCTTATTTTGCGCATGGCAGCTACAAGTATTTCATCGTATTTCAGATCATCCTGCGGATGATATCCGTTTAACTGCCCGTTTAATACAATGCCTGAGAAAAGCTCATCGGGAACTTCATCCGGAGTTGTCTGACGCAAACGGCTCAGGCTTACTACCTGCAAAAACTCTTCGCGTGCAAAATTGCTGAAAATTCGTTTTAGCCTTGTAGTGCGTGCGTTTGAGGCAAGCCTGTTAAACAAATTTGCACATTCCTGAGCATTATGCATGGCAAAATGAAGGGCTTCGTCTTTTGAGTTGAGCGTTTTCATGGGGAATAATTTTTAATTCAAGAGCTGAGGCGTTTGCTTGGTTTTAATATTTAATGTAAATTTTTTAAAAAAGTAATATGCTGAAATAAAAAAAATCGCCCGGGCGGACGATTTATTTTTACACAGTAAAATATTTTGTAAATTAATTTTCCTTTAGCACATTTTGATCATATTCCACCTCAAATCTGAGCTTGTGTTTTGACTCCTCTTGAGCAAGGTTGAGAAAAATAGCCTTAACGTCATCATCTTTTGCCCGTTCGGCCAGATCAAGGTAAAGTCTGAAAGCTGCCTTTTCTTTTTTCATGGCCAGCACAAGCGCATCGCTATAGCTCATATCGGGCGAAGGCATAACATCAACCACATAATCGCTGATGCGCAGATCATTTACTTTTTCGGTTTTCACTTCCATTTGTCCGGTTTCCCTGATTTCGAGCAATCGGGCTTTATGGTTCATTTCTTCGTGAGCATACTGCCTGAAGATCTGTTTCATTTCAGGGTTGTTCACCTGAGCCGAAAGCCGTGAATAAAAATCAACAGACTCCTGTTCGGAATTGATGGCAAACAGAAGAATTTCTTCTATGGTGTTGAATGACTTCATGATAAAAGTTTTTTAATGAGGCAAATATAAAATAATTACCAAAAAGCACAACTTCTATTAACAATAACTAATGCAGAACAAAAAATAAAATATCTACCCTGCGAACTGTTTATCAATCAATTACAACAATATATAAAATGAATATCAATAACCGCCTTTTGTGTTTTCAGTATATTACTTACATGGGTGTACATAAAAAAAGCCCGCCTGGGGCGGGCTTAAGGTTATTCAACACAAGAAAAAACCTGGTTAAATGATTCCCTGGTCAAGCATAGCATTGGCAACTTTAAGGAAGCCGGCAATGTTTGCACCTTTAACGTAGTTTACATATCCGTCGGGCTGTGTACCGTATTTCACGCACTGATTGTGAATTTCGGTCATAATCTGATGCAGTTTTGCATCAACTTCTTCAGCAGTCCAACTGATTTTCATTGAATTCTGGGTCATTTCGAGTCCTGAAGTGGCAACACCACCAGCGTTTACAGCTTTACCAGGGCCGAACATGATTTTATTTTCGATAAAAGTATTCACTGCATCGGGGGTTGAAGGCATATTTGCACCTTCGGCAACACAGATAACGCCATTGGCAACAAGAGCTTTTGCATCTTCAAGTCCGAGTTCGTTCTGGGTAGCGCAAGGCAGAGCTACATCGCACTTAACTTCCCAGGGGCGTTTGCCCTGATGGAACTGAGCATTGGGGAATTCGTAAGAATATGGTTTTACGATATCCTGATTCGAAGCCCTGAGTTCAAGTAAGTACTCAATCTTGGCGCCTGAGATACCATCAGGATCGTAGATATATCCATCAGGACCTGAAATGGTTACCACTTTACCACCCAGTTCGGTTACTTTGGTTGCAGCACCCCATGCTACGTTACCAAATCCACTGATGGCAACAACTTTTCCCTGGAAATCCATACCTTTGGTTCTGAGCATTTCCTGAGCGAAATACACAGCACCAAAACCGGTTGCTTCGGGCCTGAGGATACTTCCACCCCAGTTGCGGCCTTTACCGGTAAGAACTCCGGTGTGCTCTGAAGCAAGTTTCTTATACATACCGTACATGTAGCCAATCTCGCGGCCACCAACACCTATGTCACCAGCAGGTACATCGGTTTCGGGTCCGATAAGTTTCCACAACTCCAGCATGAATGACTGGCAGAAACGCATAACTTCGGCGTTTGACTTTCCTTTGGGATCAAAGTCACTTCCACCTTTACCACCGCCCATAGGCAGTGTGGTAAGGCTGTTCTTGAAAATCTGCTCGAAACCGAGGAATTTCAGGATGCTGAGGTTTACACTTGGGTGGAACCTGAGGCCGCCTTTGTAAGGGCCGATGGCACCGTTGAACTGAACCCTGTAACCCAGGTTTACATGAACTTTACCGTTGTCGTCAACCCAGGGAACTTTAAAAGTTAATACCCTGTCAGGTTCAACAATGCGCTCGATAATACCGGCTGATTCAAACTGGGGGTTCTCGTTGTAAATCTCTTCGATTGATTCAAGAACCTCACGTACTGCTTGCAAGTACTCAACTTCTCCCGGATGTTTTTTCTCCAGGTCGGTCATGATTTTTTCCAGATTCATCTTGTGGATGTTTTAGGATGGTTAATTTATGTGAATTTTGTAACAGTGTTAACTAAATAACAGGGCAAATTTATGTTATAAAAAATGATATTTCCAAATTTGCCGGTAAAGATTTTTTTTGCCCCTTACCTGCGGGCAAAAATAAGCTAATTTTTTCTTTTTCAAATACTTTAGAACGATTCTAAAAAGGCAATTTTTGCCCCTTAGTATCCCTCTGAGGTACTTATTGTTTACCCTCCGGTACAACTTCAGGTTTAATGGTTTCAGTTATTACATCATCAGTATAAATCTCGGTCAAAATGAGTTTGCCGTCCTGATTGTAGGTATGCTCAGGCCCGTTTCTGAGATTATTCTTGTAATGTACTTCTTTCCAGAGTTTTCCGTTGGGATAAAAAGCTTTTTGTACGCCACTTCCCATATTGTAATTGCCTTCTCCGATCCTGAAACCATATTCATTGTAATAGGTCCACTTACCGTCGAACATACCTTTATTATAATTTCCTTCTATCATCAGCTCACCGTTGGGATGAAAAAACCGGTAAGGGCCATGCAAGGTATCATTCATGTATGTTTTTTCATCGGTTTTTATTTTCAGGTCATTCCATTGCACCGAAAGTCCGTTGCGCTTACCGTTTTGGTACATTTCTTCTGACTGCTTGCGCCCATTATAATGCCAGCGTGTAGTTTTGCCATGTAATTCACCATTTTTATATTCCACCTCCATTTCCTTGCTTCCGTTCAGATAATAATAGGTAGAAACCCCGTCAAGCTTTTTGCCTTTGAATTGTTTCACTGATTTCACCTGCCCATTGGGATGATTCTCAACAACTTCGCGTTTACAAGATATCATTGTAAATGAAACAGCAGCCAAAAGCAATACAAAAGCGGAAGTTTTAATCATTTTAGTCATTTTCTTTAAAGTTTTAGTCTTTATCAGCACCTGAAACATGTGTTCCGTGAGTCTGCTTTTCAAGTATAAGCAGCACCTTGTCCACACCTGTTGAATTTCGTTTGGGATTCCAAACATACAATTTCATTTTCTTATGGAAAAGATTTTTTTCTTTCAGCGGTAAGCTTAACCTTACCCTGCTTTGCACTTTCTCTTGCACAAACAAATCAAATTTCGAAGCAACCCAGTGTATGCTTGTACCGTTTTCATCCTGAAAATCAGCCACAAGCAATGCCCCTGAATTTGCATATCCGGCAGCTACTTCTGCAATAGCAACCAATTGAGACTCAGAATCAGTTTCAGGAAGAACATCAGAAAGATGCCCTTCAAAACCGGGATAATATTCAGGATAAACTATTGATGCAGTATCAGCTGAAGATGCACCAGCAACCTTAGTTTGCACCCATAAAGTATCCTGCCAGGCATTGATGCATGCTGAAGAATGCTCTCGTGAATAAATGGCAGCTTCTGAAAGCCCTCCAAAATTAATTCTTTCAGACATACATGGAAAACGGGCAAGCAGCATATCGTTGATTTCAGGCGGGACAGGCTTGGTCCATGCATATATAAAATAAGGTGTACTGCAACGGTCCAAAATCTGCTTCAGGCTGTCGAGGTCTGCTCCGCCACGATTGTCGGTTTGTGAAAAAGCTATTGCGTCTTCACCATTATTTTTCATGTAAAAATGAAGATACCAGGGATTATTTACAGCAACCGCTGCAGCAATTCCATCATCATGATATTCTTCCGACCATTTTTCAATCGCTTCTGCCACACCTCTGAACTCGCCAAAATGCTGTTGCTTGAAGTATTGAAATCCGAAAATGGTATGAACTGAGATTGCGAGCACAACCGACACCACAAGAATTGAAGCCCATTTCCGGGGAAAATTGTCAGAAAAGGAGAAAAAAAGTGCAGGCAGAAACGGAAAAGAAAACAGTAAAACACTATGCTGAAGCACAGGGTTGATGTATCTGGAATAAAAAAATCCCACAGCGAGTGGCAAAAGAAAGAAAATCAACGCCAGGAGCCTGTAGCGGTTTTTCTCTGCAGTAGTTTTTCTGAAAAAAAACTGAGCCAATACAATCAGAAATACAAACAGGAATAACAGAAGCGATTCATTAAAAATATGTAAAACATGCAAAGCCGGCCATGACCATGAAGGCGGTGCAAGCCAAAGCCCGACACCTCCTATGCTGAGGTGATTGAGTGTGATGTAGATATGAGGCGAAAAGAGCAAGGCTGCAAGAAAACCTGCGCCAAGATAGAGCCACATGTTTCTGCGCTTTATGTAAAAGAGCCCTGTTATACCAACAATCAGTGCCAGCAGGAAACTGAAATAATGATTATACATACATGCTGCCGCAAAAATGCTATACAGAAATGCAGATTTGGCAGCAGATTTATCATCAAACAGCAATCTGGTCCAGTAATAAAGCATGATCATGGAAAAAGTAAGGCCACTGCCGTAAGGGCGGGCAATCTGCGAAAACAAAAGCGGAAACGCCAGCAGGGCAACAGAGGCACCGGTGAGCAGTGCGGCGGTATTGCCGAACCACAATCTGAAAACCCGGATTGAAAACCAAATACCCAGGCCGCTGCTCAGGGCAAAAGGAAGGCGAACGGCCCATTCACTCATACCAAACAGCTTCACCCAGTAGAACAGAAAAACCTGTATTCCGCCCGGATGCCCGTCAACATAAAATCCATTGTCTACCAAATCGCGAAAGGAATCAAACCTCACCCGGCTGAGTGCGCTCAATTCGTCGTTGGAATAGGAAAATCCCAGATCGGTTAGCCGCAGAGCCAGGCCTGCACCAACAATTAACCATGTCCAAAACACGAACTGCTTCTCAGACAAGGATTCAGATGTTGAAATGGAATTTGCCGACATTACAACAAAATTTAGTTTTTTCCGAGTTGTTGTTTTACCACTTCAAAAAGGAGAATACCGGCAGCTACCGAAACATTAAGCGAGCCGATGCTTCCGCGCATGGGAATCTGAACCACTTCATCACATCTTTTCAGATATTCGGGCGAAACGCCGTCTTCCTCAGAGCCCATGATGATGGCCAACGGGCCTGCAAAACCAGCCTCAAAGTAAGGCAAAGTTCCTTTTTCGGATGCTGCAACAATTTTCAGGCCGCTGGTTTTCAGGTAGTCTATAGTTTGTTTAAGATTCGCACTGCGATGTACTGGCAGCGAAGTAAGGGCCCCGGCCGAAGTTTTTATTGCATCTGAGTTTACAGGAGCCCCTCCCCTTTCGGGAATTATCAGTCCGTGAGCACCTGCACATTCCGCACTCCGGGCGATGGCACCGAGGTTCCTTACATCGGTTACCCGGTCGAGAATGACAAATAAAGGCGTTTCACCTTTTTCATAAACCGACATCAGCAGATTTTCAACCGGTTGAAAAGAAATGGGAGAAATAAAACAAACCACGCCCTGATGATTGCCTCTTACCAACCTGTTAAGTTTTTCGGCAGGTACATATTGGTATGGCACAGAAAAATCATTGATCAGCTTGCGAAGGCCGGGAACCAATTCTCCTTTTAAGCCCTGCTGCAGCATCAATCTGTCAATCTCTTTTCCGGCAGCAATGGCTTCCATCACCGGACGCATGCCATATACCAGATTATTTTCCTTAATCATTCTTCATCTGTTTTGGCTTGCAAAGATAAAAGTAAGTAGCTGATAAAGTTGAATAAAAGCTAATTCTGTAGTAAGAGTTACAGAATAGAAAAATACACTGATTTTAAAATGAAAGTTTAAAGGTTTCCGGTCCACCAAAAAAAAACGCACATGGAATCCATCCCTACTTTTGATAAGAATCAGAGTTTTAGGAATTATTCAGAATGTTTGCAGCAGGAGTATTGAGAATCCTGCGAATTACACTTTCAGGAATTTAATGAAAAAATACAGCTTTGCATTGGCAAAATGCCGAAATTAGCAGGGATTTATCATGGCAGGGCTCACCGCTCAGGGCGGTTCGGTTGCTATTCGGTTCCAAACAAAAATTATTACACATTGGATTGATTTTTAACTATCAGCACTTGATTATGAGTAATTTTCTGGTATACAAATCTTCGGCCGGTTCAGGAAAAACCTACACACTGATGTTGATTTACCTGAGTATTGTGCTTAAGGAACCATCGCGTTTCAGAAACATTCTGGCTATAACCTTCACCAACAAGGCTGCCAATGAGATCAAGGAGCGCATTACTTCCAGCCTTGCCATGATTGCCGACACCAGTGCAGAGCAGATTCCTGCCAAACGAAAACATCTTTTTGAAACGCTTGAGTCGCGCACCGGCCTGTCATTTGACAAGCTGAAGGAAAATGCAGGCAAAGCACTTTCACTTATTCTGCACAACTACAGCGATTTTGCAGTTTCAACCATTGATAGTTTTGTACACCGGGTAATCAGGGCATTTGCATTCGACCTCAGGCTCTCCATGAGTTTTGAAGTGGAGATGGACAACAAGATGCTTTTGGCCCGTGCCGTGGAAGACCTGATTTCTGCTGCCGGCACCGATGAAAGGCTAACCGACCTGCTGGTAAATTTTATTGTACAGAAAGCCGAAGAAGACGAAAGCTGGCAAATTGACCGTCTGCTGATTTCGTTTGCAGAAAACCTTTTCAGGGAAAACACACCCGATGGCCTAAGCATAGCTCAAACTCCGGAGCCCGGCCAGATCAAAGACATAAGCCTTAGAATCAAACAATTTACCGGACAATACAAAACCTCCCTACAGAAAATTGGCACAGAAGCCAATGAATTGCTAAGTAAAAACAATATTGATTCTGAACTTATTTACCGGGGAAAAACAGGAATCGCAGGCTTTTTTGCGAATCTTGGCAATGGAAGGACGGATGTAAATCTGCAATCCTCCTACATACGTAAAGCGGTTGACGAAAATGAATGGCTGAGTTCCGCCGGCAAAAAATCACCTTTATCTTCAGTGATACTGAATATTGCACCCGATTTAAAGAGGCTTTTTCACCAGGCCGAAGATATAATCACCACCCAAAAGGACAGAGTGACTGTGCTGGAGATGATCAGAATGCAGTTGTACCCGATGTCGGTGCTGGCCGAAATCAGTAAAAAACTGGAAATCATCAAAAAAGAAGAAAATCTGCTCCCGATAGCTGAATTTAACCGGATTGTTTCCAATATAGTTTCGGAAGAGCCGGTTCCGTTTATTTACGAAAGGCTGGGCGAGAAATTCAGGCATTATATGATTGATGAATTTCAGGACACCTCGGTGCTGCAATGGCAAAACCTGATGCCGTTAGTTGAAAACTCATTGGCACAAGGCGGATTGAATATGATTGTGGGCGACGGAAAACAGGCCATTTATCGTTTCAGAAACGGGGATGTGCAGCAGTTTGTGAATTTGCCCAGGGTAAATAACCCGCGAAACAACCCGGTGCTTGAACAAAGAGCACGGGCATTGGAAAGGAATTTTAACGAAGAGAATCTTGGTTCAAATTTCAGGTCGAAACAGGAGGTGGTTTACTTTAACAACAATTTTTTTGAACACATTTCCAAGAAATTCCTCGGCTCTGATGATAAAGTATATGCTCATGGCAATCAGCAACACAAACCCGGGAATATCGGAGGATTGGTTCAGATTGAATTTCTTGAAAATCAAAAAAACGCGCAAACAGACACGCACACTGCGCGGGTGGGAGACCTTATAGCGGAACTTCACAACACAGGATTCAGGTATGGCGACATCGCTGTATTGTGCCGGACTAATTCAGAATCTTCAAAAATTGCACTTCACCTTTTTGACTTGGGCATTGAAGTTGTTTCTTCCGATTCACTATTATTACGCAATTCTGATGAGGTGGTTTTTCTGGTAAGCTGGTTTTCCTTTTTGTCAAATCCTGAGGATGAAATATCGCGGATATACATTGCCAACTACCTTTACGACCATTACAAACCCTCAGGCTCAAAAGCAGCTTTTCTGAAAAAGTCAAAAAATTACAAGGATTTTCAGGAATTGCTTTCAGGAATTCATCCTGAGGCAACCACCGAACGCATGCGCGGGCTTTCGGTTTTCGACCAGGCTGAAACACTCATCCGGCTTTTCGGATTGCAGGAAAAAGCTCCTCTGTTCCTTCAGTTTTTCTTAGACGAAGTGCTAAGGTTTTCAACCACATCCAATACCGGCCCGGATGGATTTCTGGAATACTGGAACACCCACTCAGGAAAATTATCAGCCGTATTGCCAGCCAATGAAAATGCAGTACAGGTTATGACCATTCACAAATCGAAAGGTCTTGAATTTCCGGTGGTTATTTACCCGTTTGCATATCAGAAAGTAAGCACCAGAAGCGAAAAAGTATGGGCAGATGTGGATGATGAAATTATTCCTGAAATTAAACTGGCTTACCTCGACATCAGTAAAAAATTAGAAAACACAAAATACCATTCCATTGCCGAAGAAGTAAATGGTAAAAAGAGACTTGACCTGCTAAATATGGTTTATGTGGCATTTACCCGCCCTTCGGAAAGGCTTTATGTGCTGAGCAGCCTGCCTTCAGAAAAATCTGAGAACATCAATTCGGTTTCAGGTATGCTTGCTGAATTTCTGAAGTCAATGCAAATCTTCAACACCGAAGAGACTGTTTATCGTTTTGGGAATGAGGCTGAGGTTAATTCAATCGATAAAAAGGAAGAAATCACTTCTTCGCATAGCCTTGATTTTATCAGCAACCCATGGCATCACAGGCTGGTATTTGCTTCAAGGGCACCTGCTAACTGGGACGCCGGCAGTCCGGAATCAGCGCAGGAAAGCGGGAATATTCTGCACAGGTTGCTGGCGGGCATTAAAACAAGGCAGGATATTGAGAACTCGGTTTTGCAACTCATCAACGAAGGTATGATTACTAAAAGTGAGGAGCAGGAGTTCATTTTCAAACTACACAATATCATTGAAGATGAAAAACTTAACATGTTTTTCAATGAGGATTGTACAATACTCAACGAGGCTGAAATAATTGCCCCGGATGGGAAAAGTTACAGACCTGACAGGGTGGTTTTACATTCAGGAAAAACTGATGTTCTGGATTTTAAGACAGGCAAACCCGTTGAGAAACATCACGAACAGGTTCGCACCTATGCCAGACTTCTTCAAAAGATGGGTCATCAGGAGATCAGGGCATGGCTTGTTTATCTTGGTCATAAACCCGAACTTAAAGAAGTTGAACTTGAGCAGTAAATATTACTGACCTTTTCAACAAACAGAGCAAAACAGGGTACCTTTGCGGCATGATCAGAACAGAAGAGATATCCGGATTCCTGAATCTTAAGGCAGAAATGCCCCTGATAGATGTGCGTTCACCGGGCGAGTATGCCATTGGCCACATACCGGGGGCAGTAAATATTCCTTTGTTTTCGGATGAAGAACGGGCCAAAGTAGGCACTCTGTACAAGCAATCGGGCAAGGAGGCGGCATTGTTTCTGGGGCTCGACTTTGTTGGCCCGAAAATGTCGGGTTTTATCAAGAAACTTAAATCGCTCATCCGCGGAAAAACCAACAAAGCAGCACTTTATTGCTGGCGTGGAGGTATGCGAAGCTCTTCTATGGCCTGGCTTTTCAGCACTGCAGGTTTTGACGCCACTTTGCTACAGGGAGGATACAAAGCTTACCGTACATATATCCGTCAGCAATCCGGATCAGGGGCTCCCATTTTTGTCCTTGGCGGGATGACCGGCTCGGGTAAAACTGAAGTTCTTCATCAATTGCAAAAAATGGGTCAGCAAGTTATTGACCTTGAAAATCTGGCACACAACAAAGGCTCAGTGTTCGGATACCTTGGCCAACCGCCTCAGCCCACCAATGAGCAGTTTGAAAATCTGCTTTTCGAAGAATGGTCGAAACTTGACCCCTCAAAACCTGTCTGGCTCGAAGATGAAAGCCGCTCTATCGGAGCTGTGGGACAGCCTCCGGTGTTTTTCGACAGAATGAAACTGTCTCCTTTAATACTTTTAAGAGTTCCTTCAGAAATCCGGGTCAAAAGACTGCTTGAAGAATACACCGGATTTGACAAAATGTTGCTGCAGGAAGCGCTTGAAAAGATTTCAAGGCCGCTCGGCGGCGAAGGCATAGCAGAGGCCAGAAAGGAAATTCAGGAGGGAGACTTTGCCCCGGCCATCCGGTTGGTTTTGAAGTATTACGACAAAACCTACGAAAAAGCACTGCAAAAGTTCAACCAGCGGGAAATCACTGAATTGCATTCAGAAACCGGCGATGCTGTGGCAAATGCAAATATGATACTCAGCCATTTGAGAAACCGGCAAATGCTCTGAGATTACTTTAACCACGTGCAAATCATTATGGAACAGATATATCTTGACTACAACGCCACCACGCCCATCGATCCTGAAGTGGCCTCAGAAATGCGTCCTTTTCTCGAAGAGTATTTTGGCAATCCTTCAAGCAGTCACGAATATGGAGTAAAAGCCAGACTGGCAGTAGAAAAGGCGCGTAGAAACGTGGCACTTCTGCTGAACTGCAGTCCCTCTGAAATCATTTTTACCAGCGGAGGCACCGAGTCGAACAATATGGCCTTAAAAGGTGCAGCCTTTGCAGGTCGCAACCGCGGAAATCACATCATCATTTCAGCCGTAGAACATCCTGCAGTGACCGAAGTAGCTGCTTTTCTGGCAAAAAATGGTTTTGAAATCAGCATTGCTCCCGTGGATGGTCTTGGCATTGTTAAAATTGATGAAATTAAAAAGCTTTTCAGGGCCGGTACCATCCTGGTTTCTGTGATGCATGCCAACAACGAAACCGGCGCCATTCAACCCATTGAAGAGATTTCTGCGATTGCTCATCAATATGGTGCAATCATGCATACTGATGCGGCACAGTCAGCAGGGAAAATAGAAGCAGATATTGCGAAACTTCATGTTGATCTGCTTTCTGTTGCCGGCCACAAATTATACGCGCCCAAAGGAATAGGGGCGCTTTACATCAGAAATGGTGTTGCGATCGAAAAACTCATGCATGGTGCTGACCATGAGCAAAACCTGAGGGCCGGCACCGAAAATGTACTTGAGATTGTTGGCCTGGGCAAAGCCTGTGAAATAGCCAGGAAAGGGCTTGATTCGTATACCCGGCATACCAGAAACCTTAAAAATCAACTGATTGATGGATTGCGCAAAGAATTGGGCGAGCTGCATATTCATGGCAATCCCGATCAATGTCTTCCCAATACTTTAAGCGTGGGTTTCAGAAACCTGAATGCCCAGACTCTGTTGTCAGCCATGCCTGGTATTGCAGCTTCTGCCGGAGCAGCCTGTCATACCGGCACCCCGGGTGTTTCAGGAGTTCTGTCAGCGATGCAGGTGCCGGCAGAGTACTCATTGGGTACGATAAGATTTTCGCTTGGCCGTTACAGCACTGAGGAGGAAATTGAAAAAGCCATAAAACTGATTGCCAAAGGAGTAAAATCGTTAAAACCCGAAGGCACTGAACAAAACACCATTATTTCAAATGGTGAAAAGATAAGGCTTACACAGTATACTCATGGGATGGGTTGCGCCTGTAAAATCAGGCCGGCAGACCTCGAAAAAATACTTTCACAATTACCTGCGGCAGGCCATTTCCCCAATGTGATGATAGGCGCTGAGAACAACGATGATGCGGCCGTTTACCGCATTTCTGATGATCTTGCGCTGGTACAGACAGTTGACTTTTTCACCCCGGTGGTAGATGACCCCTATCAGTTCGGAGCCATAGCAGCTGCCAATTCGCTGAGCGATGTTTATGCTATGGGGGCAAAACCGGTTTTTGCGCTCAATATTGCAGCATTTCCGGTGAACCGTCTGCCACTTGAAGTGCTGCAACAAATAATAAAAGGGGCATCCGACAAAGCCGCCGAAGCTGGCATTCCGGTATTGGGCGGGCATTCTATCGAAGACAATGAGCCCAAGTTCGGAATGGTGGTTTCAGGCCTGGTGCATCCGGACAAGGTATTAAGCAATGGGAAAGCCTTGCCCGGAGATTTGATTTACCTCACCAAACCCCTGGGCAACGGAATAATTGCAACTGCTGGCAAACTGGGTCTGGCCGAAGAAAGCATCTTAAACGAATCGATGCACTGGATGGCCATGCTCAACGCCCTGGCAGCCAACTGCATGGAAAAAGTAAAAGTAAGTACCTGCACTGATGTTACCGGTTTCGGATTGGCAGGCCATCTGCATGAAATTACAAAAGCCTCGCAGGTGAATGCCGAAATCTGCTTCCATAAACTGCCTTTCATCAAAGGAGTTGAGGAACTTGCACTTGCTTCGGCCATACCCGGAGGAAGCCGGTCCAACTACGAATCGGCGCAGGCTTTTTGCGATTTTGGCAGTTTAAATTCCATCAACAGATTGATGATGTGCGATGCTCAGACCTCAGGTGGTCTGCTGATCTGCCTTCAACCTGAAGAAGCAGAAAAAATTGAAACAGAATTCAGAAAAACCGGACAGTTCTTTGCGCTTATAGGCAGAATCAGCGATTCAGGATCAGGGTTGATTCATGTAGTTGATTAAAACCAATTCTATTTTATCAAATGAGCATAAACAGCCTCAGGCAACTAACTTTGAAATCATCCCTGAAAATGATCGCAGGGTTACTTCAGTTGCGGATTGTTCTATTGCTTTCAACACCCTTATTATTATTTGCAGGCTTTCTTATCCTGAATCTTATTTTCCCTTTACCTCCTGTACAAAGAACTCATTCAGTTACAGTTACGGATGCAAATGGCAAGCTGCTCCATGCTTTTCTCACCGCTGACCACAAATGGCGGATTCAGGCACAGTCGGGCGAGATCACACCCGACCTGCAAAAGACCATCATTTTTAAAGAAGACAAATATTTTTATTACCACCCGGGAGTGAATCCGGTGGCTATAGCCAGGGCAGCTTTCAACAATCTGCGCAAAGGCAGGCGGACATCCGGAGCTTCCACCATAAATATGCAGCTGGCTCGCTTGCTTGAGCCGGCACCACGAACGATTCCGAACAAAATAAAGGAAATGTTCAGGGCAATGCAGCTTGAATGGCATTTCAGCAAGGCAGAAATCCTTCAGATGTATTTTAACCTTCTGCCCTATGGCGGAAATATTGAAGGGGTTAAATCGGCTTCTCTTATCTATTTTGGCGAAGAGCCCGAAGCACTTAGCCTGGCGCAGGTGGTAATGCTCACTGTTATCCCCAACAATCCCAATCAGCTGCGACCAGGGGCAAATCCGACACTGCTCACAGAATGGCGGAATCACTGGCTCAAAGAAATGAAAGGCAAGGGCCTTTTCAGTGATGAAGAAATTGAAGATGCCATTTCGGAACCCTTTTCGGTGAATCGCTATGAAATTCCACGCGAAACACCTCATCTTGCTTACCGTTTGCGAAAAAATGCCGTAAACCACGAAGTTTCCACCTGCATACAGCCTGTTATGCAGCACAAGGTAGAAACACTAGCCGCTAATTATGTCAGGCGGTTGCGGTCATTTCAGATAGGAAATCTTGCTGTGCTTGTAGTAAATAATCGCACCATGGAAGCTGAAGCCTACGTTGGGTCGGCTGGCTTTCATGAAGATTTCTGGCTTGGGCAGGTGGATGGTGTTACCGCACTGCGTTCTCCCGGATCCGCGCTTAAACCCCTCCTTTATGCTCTGGCTTTCGACAGGGGATTGGTTACACCTAAAATGGTAATCACCGATGTACCAGTAAACTTTTCCGGATACAGACCTGAGAATTACGATGAAACTTACCGGGGAAAGGTCACCGTGGAGCAAGCCCTGGCACTTTCGCTCAATGTTCCGGCTGTTGAACTTCTTGAACAATTGGGTAGCAGCGACTTCACCAAAAGCCTTTCTGCTGCAGGATTCAAATGGATAGGCCGGAATCAGAAAAAACTTGGGTTATCTGTTATTTTGGGCGGATGCGGAACAACATTAGAGGAGCTTACAGCACTGTATGCTTCTTTTGCCAACGGAGGCAACTATTCTCCCGTGAGATATATCCGCACAACCGACACATTGACAGTTGATTCCGTATTTTCAGCCGGAGCAGCTTATATGATAACCAACATCCTCACACAGCTAAAACGCCCCGATCTTCCCAACCAATACCAAATGGCAGCCAACCTCCCCAACATTGCCTGGAAAACCGGAACTTCATACGGGCGGCGCGATGGCTGGGCCATAGGGTACAACAGAAACTATACAGTAGGTGTCTGGACCGGCAATTTCCCAGGAAACGGAGTTGCTGAATTAAACGGTGCCGAATTTGCGGTGCCCCTGCTTTTTAATGTCTTTAATGCCATACAGGACGTATCCGCCGACAAATGGTTTGCCCCCCCTGCTGAATTGGATTTCCGGATTGTTTGTTCGGAATCAGGGCTGCCTGCCGACACTTTCTGCCACAACCGGGTAATGGATTACTTCCTGCCGGGAATCTCACCTTCGCAAAAATGCAATCACCTGCAAAAACATTTTGTCAACCAGAATGAAACCATGAGCTATTGCCGCAATTGCATGCCGGAAGCCGGATACAAAGAAGTGCTCTTCCCATATTATCCGCCGGCTTTGATTTCGTGGTACAACGAAATGCAGATCCCCTACAAGGCGGTTCCCGGGCATAATCCGGATTGCCCTGCGGTAAAATCTGCAAATGCACCATTCATCACCTCCCTTACCGATGGAGCTGAATATCTGCTGATCAAAGGCCGCAAACAACAACTGATGCTGAGTTGCAACACAGAGAATGGCGTGAGCAAGGTATATTGGTACCTGAATGATAAGTTTTATAAAGCAGCGAAACCCGGAGAAAAGCTGTTTTTTATTCCTGAGCCAGGCCAGTACAAAATAAGCTGCACCGACGATAGTGGCAGAAACAGTAATATCTGGATAAGGGTTAGTTTTATTTGATTGCAGCAAATTTTTGAGGGATAATATATTCTTTGCAGACTCAGATAGCCAGTTTCAAAGGAGTATGTTCGGGTTTATTCGGGTATGTCCAATTAACTGAACACTCCCTAGTGAAATTAAAAACCCCAACAGCATCCATTCATAAATATTCATCCTCAAATTATTGAATCCTCAAATCATCTCATCTTAAAATCATCTCATCATCAAATCCTCAAATCAGCTCATCTTCTAATCATCTAATCACCTAATCAACCCATCAACTAAATCCCTATCTTTGCAGCCTTAAAATAAATACTGCAAAACAATGGCTTTAAAGTGTGGCATAGTTGGACTTACCAATATTGGAAAAACAACCATTTTCAATTGCATCTCCAACACCAAGGGACAAACTTCGAATTTTGCTTACAGCACTAACAAATCCAACCTGGGTCAGGTGAATGTTCCTGACGACAGGCTTTATGAGATTGACAAGCTGATTCACTCTGCCAGAATCGTTCCGGTAACAGTTGAAATTATGGATATTCCCGGATTGGCAAAAGGAGCAAGTCAGGGCGAAGGTGTAGGCAATAAGTTTCTTGCAGATATTCAGCAGACCGATGCCATAATTCATGTTATACGTTGTTTCGACGACGAGAACCTGCCTCATGTTGAAGGCTCAGTTAATCCGGTGCGCGATCGCGAAATTGTTGATCTTGAGTTGCAAATCCGCGACCTCGATCTGGTAGAACGCAAAATACAACGTCTGGAAAAAGCAGCCAAAACCGGCGACAAAGAAGCCAAACATGGCGCAGAAGTGCTCACCAGGGTAAAAGACCATCTTGAAAGTTTTCAGTCGGTAAGAACCCTTGAACTTTCAGAAGCTGAGCGCAGGTTTATTGACGACATGTATCTGCTCACCGACAAACCGGTGATTTATGTATGCAATGTTGACGATGCTTCAGCCCTCAGCGGGAACAAATATGTGGATCAGATCAAGGAAGCTGTAAAAAATGAGAACACCGAAGTTATTGTGATCGCAGGAGCTTTGGAGGCTGAAATAGCCGAGCTTGAAAATCCTGATGACCGGAAGGCTTTTCTTGAGGATGCAGGACTTAAAGAACCGGGAGTTAACCGGCTGGTGCGCTCTGCTTATTCCATTTTGAATCTGCAGTCTTTTTTCACTGCCGGGCCTATGGAGGTGCGGGCATGGACCATAAGGAAAGGCGCAACTGCACCTCAGGCAGCGGGTGTGATCCACAGCGACCTGGAAAGAGGCTTTATCAGGGCAGAGGTGATGAAATACACCGATTTTGTTACACTGAAATCAGAACAGGCTTGCCGCAATGCCGGCAAACTTTATGTGGAAGGTAAAACCTATGTGGTTGAAGATGGCGATATCCTCAATATCAGATTTAATGTTTCGAAGTAACTTTTGTTGAACAAAAAATCTGCAAATCATTAAAGAAAAAGGGAATCTGAAACAGGTTCCCTTCTTCTTTACGCTGAAAATGTAATAGTTATTCAACTTTTAATGTATTCCTACTTTCTTCAGGCTCTGCTGAATTTTCAGCCAGCTGCGTTCGATATCGTTGTCTAGTCCGACGCTGTAGCGAACCAGTCCTTCACTGAGTCCCATGCGCTTCTGAACATCATCAGGAACTTCGCTTGAGGTACTCTTACCTGAATTGCTGAAAAGAGTCTTAAAATACCCTAAGCTTACCGCCAGATAGCCCACATCATTGGCTTCCATATCCTCCATAAATTCCGAGGCTTTTTCTGAAGTACCCAGGTCAATGGCAATCATACCTCCGTAGCCAAATTGTTCGTTCATCATGGAAGTGAGTAATTGATGTCCCGGATGTGATTTTAAACCGGGATAAATGGTTCTGAGGCCTGCAGCTTCAAACTTTTCGGCAAGAAAAGCAGCATTGTGGCTGTGCTGCTTCATGCGGATGTGCAGCGTGTGGATATTCTTTAGAATGGATGACGAACGGAAAGGATCGAGTACCGGGCCGAGAAGCATAGCGGTACCATCGTTTACATCAATAAGAGAATTGATGAACTCGTGGGTTGAACAGATAGCGCCGGCAACACAATCGTTTTTACCGTTTACGAACTTGGTAAGACTATAAACTACAATATGAGCCCCCAGTCTGGCCGGACTAACAATCATAGGCGTAAAGGTATTGTCAACCACCAGTTTAATATTGTGTTTATTGGCAATATCAGCCAGTGCAGGAATATCTGAAATCTGCAGCAGCGGGTTGGTCATAGTTTCGGTGTAGATCATGCGTGTGTTGGGGCGGATGGCAGCTTCCACAGCTTTGAGGTCGGTAATATCAACAAAGGTTACCTGCACGCTGAACTTTTTGAGGTAGTTGGCCAGAAAAGCAAAAGTACCTCCATAAGTTGTAATACTCGAAACAATATGATCGCCGCAGCTGATGAGATGCAGAATGGCAGATGTGATGGCACCCATACCGCTGCCGGTAACCCAGGCCGACTCAGTGCCTTCCATGGCAGCCATGGCATCGGCTAAGTATTTGTTGCTGGGATTCCAGTGGCGCGAATACAAAAAGCATCCTTCGGCTTCACCATGAAAGGTATCCACCATGGTTTTTGCCTGCATAAATGTAAATGTGGCTGAATCACATACCGATGGGTTAACATCGCCAAATTCGCCAAACTGACGGAGGTCCTGAATGTTGCTTGCCGGATCAAATTTCATTGTGAGTGAGTTTTTGGTTGGTTAATTTCTTTATTTCACGAAAGGAACAAAAATATCATTATTAAACTAATTGTCAATTGTTTGTAATATATTTTTATAAAATCGTTCATAATTTTTAAAATCTGTTACTATTTTTCTCATTTTTGCACTTAATTGTAAATTAAATCCTGATAAAATGGCTTCTGGCTTTCATCTTGATAGTTTAGATAAAAAGATAATCAACCTGCTGAATTCCGATGCACGAATGCCATTTGTCGAGGTTGCCCGAAGGTGCAAGGTTTCGGGAGCTGCCATACATCAGCGGGTTGCCCGTATGGAGGAAGCCGGGGTAATCGCAGGCTCTTCGCTTCGCCTGAACCCTCAGGCCATGGGTTTTCTTACCTGCGCGTTTATAGGAATACAGGTAAATCTTACCAGCACTTCCACACACGATGAGGTGTTCCTTAAGATTCAAAAAATTCCTGAAATAGTTGAATGTCATCACATTTCGGGCAAATACTCACTGCTGGTAAAACTGTTTACCCGCAACAACGAGCACCTGAAAAAGATTATAGTTGAGCAAATTCAGTCCATCCCCGAAATTACATTCACCGAAACATTCATTTCGCTGGAAACCGGTTTTGAGAGGGAGTTGGTGATGTAACCTGTCTTTAGAATCTAGTTTTCCGGCTTTAGTTTGTATGAAATAACAAATTCTGCATAATAAAAAGGTGCTTTACGAAATGAATCATTATTATAATGATCTTGTTTGAAAATTTTGGGCATCAATGATAATCCAATACCATACTTTTCCTTGATATCAATACCTGAAGAAACAAAAAAACCATCAGGATATGTAAAAAAAGACTGAGACATATGACCCCAGTCAAAGTTGCGGATATAAGCAGCCCCTATCCAAAACTGTTCTGAAAAGTTTGCCGTCAGATTAAAATTATAATTTGTGGTCATCTTTTCGTTCCTATAACGGTCGGAATCAGTTCGCGGATAAAAAACAGCATAAACACCAGGTGTTAAACTGAATTTCGGGCCGGTATAAATTTTATAGGAAGTAAAAATATTAATGGCCGGAGAATTAAAAAAATACATATTCTTTTCTAACACAAATGAATCCCTGTTCCTTAATCCAATACTAATACCAAAATCAAAGTTTTTAAATTTATAGGCCAGGCCCGGGGTGAACACAATATTAATCGTTGTGGTATCATATAAAAAAGGACCACCATCAAAAGTCCAAAAAAGTCTCTTGAATTTGCAAGTAATCAACCCGAAATTAATACCAGCACCCAGCTTACCCGCACTTCCCAAATCAAAATGATATGCATAACTAAATCCAAGGTTGTGATTATACCGCGAATCATCCCATATATCATAAGTATAAGAGAACCCAATTCCGCCTTTCAATACTGGCACTTGCTGATCAACAAACACCGAAACAGATTTGACATCATCGCCAAGGCTTGTGTTAGGAAAATATTTCCCATTTATTGAAGTCTTGTGTTTATGGAACATACCACTCGCTCCCGGGTTATATGAATGAATGCCATTCCGGTACATCACATAATTCGACGATTCCTGTGCCGAAACCTGCACCTGCAAAATCATCATTACAATCAGAAAAGTTGCAGTGAGTGAAGATAATCTTAGTTTAAAATTAAAACTATTTGTAAAATGAAGCTTTAGAAAAACCATCATGGATGATAAAATTTAGTGAATAAAAATCTTGTTAAAAACCAATAGAAATTACTGCGAATTTAAAAAGAATAGAATCAGAAAAAGCAATAGGAGCTAAAAAATAATGAAATAAAAATATAGCAGAAATTCAATTCATGTGATTTGAGATATCAGCATAATGTCTGCATAATTCAAGAACCATATCTATTGCAGCCAGGGTTAAAAAACTATTGAAAACAATTATGAATTCAAAAGAAACCCTGTTTAAAAGCGAAACAAATCCCTGCCACACTTGTTGAAGCCATGTAAATTCTTAATTTTGCAAAACATTAACATAAATTGATTCCTCATGAATTACGATGTAATTGTAATTGGCTCAGGCCCCGGCGGT
>JANJXJ010000188.1 GCA_024709105.1 Lentimicrobium sp.
GAATCCCTGCCATAATCAGTGGAAGGTAATCTCTGTGTTTGTAATAAGCTTTTTCAGGACAACAAAGGAATTGATTCATTTTATTGAAGTACAAATAAAAAGTTTCAATTGGCAGAGCAGATTAGTTCAGGAATTTATTAAGTTTGTGATGTGAATCAAAATAGAAAATTAACAAAATAAACCAATTGAGAATGATACCTGATTTTCAAACCATCATGTTGCCATTATTGAACCTGATTTCTGACGGATCAGAACATACAACCCTGGAAACAAATAAAAAATTGGCTGATCATTTTAATCTGACTGAAGAAGAAGTCAATGAGTTTTTACCCAGTGGAACTCAAAAAACCTTTCAAAACAGGGTAGCCTGGGCTAAATCGTATTTAAAAATGTCTGGATTACTGGAGAGCACCAAAAGAAGTTCATTTAGAATTTCTGAAGCTGGAAAAAGGCTACTCGAGACTAAACCAACTGAAATAAATATTAAGTTGTTAAAAACAATAACAGCATTTAGTGATCGCACAGGCCGATCAAAAGAAGAGGATACTTTAACTGAAACAGAGAATAACATTTCCAATTCTACGCCTGAAGAAATTCTTGAGAATAGTTATATAAAGATTAGAAAAAGCCTTGCTCAGGAAATACTTTTCAGAATAAAACGCTGTAATCCATCATTTTTTGAGAACCTTGTTGTTGAATTGCTCGTAAAAATGGGATATGGCGGCTCCTTCAAAGAAGCAGGAAAGTCAATAGGAAGATCAGGAGATGAGGGAATTGATGGAATAATTAAAGAAGATAAACTTGGACTCGATGTAATTTATATTCAGGCCAAAAGGTGGGAAAATGTGGTTGGCAGACCAGAAATTCAAAAGTTTGTTGGTGCATTAGCTGGACAGGGTGCAAAAAAGGGTGTTTTTATAACTACATCAAGGTTCTCAAATGAAGCCATAGATTATCAACCACGCAATGAAACAAAGATTGTTTTAATTGATGGAGAACAGTTGGCGGAATTAATGATTGACCATAATCTGGCAGTTTCCACAATCAAAACTTTTGAAATAAAACGAATTGACAATGACTATTTTGGTGAGGAGTAAAGAACTATAATAAAAGCTCTTGAATTAAATATTATGTCGAAGATTTTCACAACCAAAAACAACCAACAGCTGCACCTTCGGAAACTTCAATCCGGAGATTTAGACACCTTATTTAACTATTTAAACGGACTCAGTGATTCCACCAGAAAACGTTTTGGTCCGCACGCATTTGACAAACAGTCAATTGCAGACTTTTACCAGGATGAATCCAACACAGGATATCTGGCCATTGACCAGGAGAACAGTTCCATAGTTGCTTATTCCATAATTAAATCAGGGTACCTTGAGCACGACAGCGAAAGGCTCAGATCTTACGGAATAGATCCTAACCGGCTTACCGATTGCACTTTTGCCCCATCGGTGGGTGATGCATGGCAAAGTGCCGGCATTGGAAATGCCATGTTTCAGCACATACTCACCGACCTGAAATACTTAAATATCAAGAGAATAATCCTGTGGGGAGGGGTTCAGGCCGATAACATCAAGGCGGTAAACTATTACAAAAAATATGGATTCCGAACCCTCGGAGCTTTTGAGCATAATGGTAAAAATTATGATATGGTGCTTGATCTATAGATTTAAGTGTCTTACTTTCAGTATTTTGTTTAACTTCTTGAACCGTTTCAATTGTTACACTTATTGAGATTGTTCCTTCATTGAATTTCTAACCAAATCGCACAAATAAGTAAACATTCAATCACTTATTTGTTATATATGCAGCATCTCAGGAAGTGACAAATCACAAAACCTGATTAAAAATCATTTCATCGTATGGCAGCAAAGAACAAAACAGCTGAAACAGAAGTTGATGTGCAAGATTTTATCAACGCTTATGTAGAAAATGATCAGAAAAAAGCCGACAGTTTCCGGCTGATAGAGTTGTTGTCCCGTATTTCAGGATTTGAGCCCAAAATGTGGGGACCAAGCATTATTGGTTTTGGCAGTTATCATTACAAATACGAAAGCGGACACGAAGGTGATGCCCCGGTACTTGGCTTTTCGCCGCGTAAAGCTGAATTTTCGCTGTATGTTTATTCCGACACCGAAGAGAGCAAACAGCTGCTGGGCAGCCTGGGCAAATTCAAAATGGGAAAGGCGTGTATTTATGTAAAAAAACTATCTGACATCAACACTGATATACTTGAGAAATTATGTTTGGCCAGCATAAACTATGTAAATGAGCACCATAGCTGTTCTTGCCATCAGAAGAAATAGCTCCTTTTACTGATCTTGTTTATCCGGAGATTTTTATTGCAACATTCAATTAATTCTCAATGTTGTTTTACCTGAGTTCAGCAACATTAATGGGTTGCGAGAAAACAACCCAATGGCAAATGCCGGAAGAAGCATTGAGAAATACGCCATAATACAAAGTTAGAGAATAGGAGATACAATCCTTTTTTATAAGAGATGGTCAACTGAAATTTTATATCATCCCGGATATTTTACCCCATGCACCGGTAAAAATATCGGATATTTTACCCCATGTACCGGTAAAAATATCTGTTTTTAGTCAAATTCATTGAAAATGATATTCCTTAACGAATGTACAAATAAGAAAAAAAAAGTAATTTTGCACAGCTATTCCGGCAAAAGAATCAGAATACCATAAACTCACATATTTACAAATTTTAAAATTCAAAACAATGGAAAAGAAACATCAGGTGCATAACCTAATAATTTTAGATGAAAGTGGTTCCATGGAATCTATCAAATCTGTTATTATTCAGGGTTTTAACGAAGTAGTACAAACCATTAAAGGGATAGAAAAGAAATTTCCCGAACAGCAACACTTTATTTCCTTCATTTCATTTAATGGCCTGGGACAAAAATTCCACCATTTCGCTGAACCTGCATCCTCGCTCAAAGAGCTGAACAAACAAAATTACAAACCTGATGCCAATACCCCCCTGTTCGATGCAATGGGGTATAGTTTCAACAAGTTAACTCAACACCTTAAAGGCGAAACAAATTACAATGTGCTGGTAACCATTCTTACCGATGGAATGGAAAATGCCTCCAAAGAATTCACTGGTGCTGACATTAATCATCTTGTTTTAGAACTAAACCATAAAGGATGGACTTTTACCTATATCGGCACAGACCATGATGTGAAAAAGATGGCTAAAAGTATGTCAATCACCAACTCCCTTACTTTCAAAAAAGACAGTGATGACATCAATAATATGTTTGGCACCGAACGTTTGGCCAGAGAGAGATATTACCAGAAATTAAGGTCAAAAGAGAACCTGGATTCGGATTATTTCGATACTGACAATCTTAATAAGTAAGTTTTGATCAGCATAAACTTACCTGCAACTAATCATGAAAACCAACTGAATCAAAAAAAAACTGCCAGAAACCGGATGTTTTTTGTAACAATGCCACTTTAAATGCAGCCAAAATTTGATTAACAGATTCAACATTATGAAAAAATTGGTTTACAGTCTGTTATTAGCAACAATTGTCTCTTGCTCACCTTATGTTATTTCCGATTTCTCAAAAAAATTTCCACCGATTGATTACTCAGAGGAAGTTACTGTAATCGGAATTACCGAAGATTTCCCCGATGCTGCAACCGAACTGGGTACTGTCACCGTTGGCGGAACCGACTTTACATCCAACTGCGGTTACGATGAGATAGTGGAAAAAGCCAGAATTGAAGCCCGGAAAGCCGGTGGGAATGCCATTAAAATTATTGAGCATCTGCCACCTTCCGGACTGGGAAGCCAATGTCACAAAATTACTGTTACAGTCCTCAGGCTAGGCGAAACACCGGAACCGGCTAATCTGGCTTCAGCTGATGATATGATAGACAGCACTTCGCAATACGCCTTATTATATGTATACCGTCCCAAAGTTACCATGGAGTGGCTGGCGTATGACCTGCACCTGGGCGACGAAGTCATATGCAGGGTGAAGAACAATTCCAGACAGGTGATTAAAGTTACTAAAGAAGGCAGGAATATTCTTTGGGCCTCCACTGAAAAGAAATCGGAATTGCCTGTTGATATTGAGTTTGGAAAAGAATACTATATCAGGTGTTCGCTCGAGGTTGGTGTTTTACTGGCTCATCCCCGCTTACAATTAGTGGATAAAAAGAAAGGAAAAATAGAATATAGCAAAATCAGAACAAAATGAAAAAAACTGCAATCCTCACCATTTTTGTCGCGCTTCTCGGGTTCAGCGCCAGTTCACAAGACCTCATAGTTACCACAAAAGGAGATTCTTTGAATTGTAAAATAACAAAGTTCAAATCCGATTTTATTTATTTTACAATGATGCAGGAAGGCAAAATCCTGAACACACTCATCAAAACCGATGAAGTGGTGGCTTATAAGAAAAACTATTTTGCGTTTTCTGATATTCCTCTTGATAAAACCCGAAATCTATTTAACGACTACCCGAAATTAAGAATCGGAGCGCTGGGCGGCTGGAGCTATCTTACAGCACCCATCAGTAAAAATGTTCCTGACGATTTCGAGAAATATATAAAAGAGCTGAAATCGGGCTATCATTTCGGAGGTAATTTCACCTATTTCCCTGCAAATTATTTCGGGTTTGGCCTGCTTTATACAAATTTCAGAACAAGTAACCAGATTGATGATATTTACATTGTAAACAACGAAACAGGTGAAGTACGGACAGGCAAACTCAGAGACGATGTTACCGTTCAGTATTTTGGTCCGGTTCTTGCACTCAGGGCCAACCTGCCTGACTCCAGAGTAAGCATGCACCTGAAGTCTTCCATTGGTTATATTGGCTATAAAAATGAGGCCATTGTAATTGATGAATTTATGCTCAAAAGCGCCACAGTAGGTTTGTATTCAGATATGGGTGTAGATATACCGATTGACAGAAACCTGTCGTTAGGCATATATATGTCATTCACCATCGGATTTATAACCAAATACGACTATACTGATGGTACAGAAAGCCGCAGAATTACACTTGAAGCAGAAGACTACGAAAACATCTCAAGGATAGATTTGTCGGTTGGGTTATCGTGGAACAGGTAGTTTTTTTTTAGGATTTATGTCAGCGAGCACAGGCTAAAATAATGGCTTAGACGGGATTACCTGCGGTGATCCCTAAAGGGGGGAGACGCAAACTGTTCAGGACAATCAGCCACTGGCTGATTGTTTTTCATTACAGCAGGCGCAGGCCCCGGCGAGCCCCGCCGGCGCCGGCGGGAATGAAAAATGACCCACGGCGGGGGGGCTACAGGAAAGGTTGAGGAGAGAAATGGATTAGAAACCATTGTAACCGTAAGGGTAAAAA
>JANJXJ010000197.1 GCA_024709105.1 Lentimicrobium sp.
TCTGCTATCAAACAAGGACAGGTTTGCGCCAATGGTATTGCAGCCATCGGAGCTGGACATAATGTTTTCGGAAATACCCTTATTCTGGCTGTATTCCCTGAACTTTACGCCATTATTGCTTTTGCTGCAACATTCCTTATCAGCGCAAGCATCTAATCAGCCTGAAATTTCTCCTGCAAAGCATTGGCAGTTTGTAACCGCCAATGCTTTGTTGCGTTTAATAATCAGGTGTTCAGGCCGGGATTTTCTGTCAAAGGAGCTTTTATCCTGCAGGAAACAGGCCAGAGGAACATTGGTTTAAAACGGTTTAATGAATCAGAAAAATGGAAACAAAAAGCGAATTTAAAGTTAAAGGCGAAGACCTGCTTGCCAAAATCAAGGAGTTGATTCACCAGGGCAACGTTACCCGCATAATAGTGAAAAACGACGAGGGAAAAGTTTATCTCGAAATTCCTGTCACCATTGGCCTGATAGGAGCATTGGTTGTCCCCGTACTTGCTGCCGTTGGTGCATTGGCTGCACTGGCTGCCAATTTTACCATTGAGGTAATCAGAAAGGAAGAATAGGAATTGGCTTTTGAAACTTTAGGTTTAGAATTAGCTTCAGCCAAAATCAAGAATAAGAAAAAGTCAGGTCCTGTTGACGGCTTAAAGAAGGTAGGCAACACACAGGGCCTCTCTTTTTCTGTTTTTTTTGAGTAAGTCTCTGATTAAAAGTTGCATTTGCTCGGCTCTTTGCATGGAATCAGCATATTTGCCGTGAATGGCGACTACCTCATCCATTTGCGAAATAGTTACAAGTTCAGTTTCTGCAGGTATTGATTCAGATGACCCCAGCCGGCCAAGTTCATTTCCGGTAAGAATTTTACTGTTTTTTACCGCGACAGGCAGTGAATCTATTCCAATTGCCGGCTTTTGAAGAGGTTTTTCAACTTCAAACAAGGCGTTTCCACTGGCTCTCACATAATAATCACCTCCCATCCGGCCAACAAGATCGAGTTTGGTGGTGTCAATTTGCCCATCAGGGGTGAGTGCAGATTCAGAAATATGCACCATCAGTACTTCACAAATAACCAGATTGGCTGCGCCACCTCCGGTTCCGGTTTCAATAATTTCGCGCACTCTGCACTCCCATTGTACGGGAGATTCGGCAACCCTGAAAGGCCTGACCTTTACAGAAGCAAGCGGAGTAAAACCCGACTTTTCAAATTCATTGATTCCTGCCGGAAATTCAGTACTTGCCAGACTCACCTGCTCCACCATACCATAGTTTACAGCGTTTATTACAACTTCGGGTACTTCTTTCAGATTGTTGAAAGTGTCTTTGGTTGTATTGTCGCGTCCGCGTCTGGAAGGGCTGAAAATAATGGTGCTTGGGTTCACCCCAAATGCATTGAAAAAACTGAATGGAGCGAGGTTGGGTCTTCCTGAGGTATCTACGGTACTTGCAAAGGCAATCGGACGCGGAGCAATAGCTCCCAGCATAAGCCGGTGCAGTTCGGGATGAGAAAGCTGGCTGGTGTCAATGGATCTGATCATAACGATTCTCTGAAGTCAATACAGTATTTTATAATTCCCTGGCAGGTTTTACTTTAACAACACACTCCCCAAACCCTATCCTCAGTCCGTTTTTCTCAGAATAACCCCTGATAATAATTGTGTCATGGTCATGGATAAACTTTCGCTCTGAACCGTCGCTGAGTTGGATTGGTTTTGTCCCCCTCCAGGTTAGCTCAAGCATCGAACCATAAGAGCCGGGCTCAGGGCCCGAAATGGTACCTGAGGCATACAGGTCGCCGGTTGTTATATTGCAGCCGTTTACTGTATGATGCGCCAGTTGCTGACAGATATTCCAGTACATATAACGGAAATTGGAACTGCAAACCAGATTTTCTTCACCATGCTCAGGTTGGATCAAAACTTCGAGATTGATGTCAAAATTTCTGTTGCCGGAAGTTTTAAGATACGGAAGTACTTCAGGCTCCTGAATAGGTCCTTTTACCCTGAAAGGCTCAAGTGCTTCGAGAGTTACAATCCATGGGGAAACTACCGATCCGAAGTTTTTCGACAGAAATGGGCCCAGGGGTACATACTCCCAGGATTGTATGTCTCTGGCAGATAAGTCGTTGAACAATAAAAAGCCAAAAATGTAATCTTCAGCCTCCGAAGCTTTGACTGATTCGCCCAATTGGGTGGTTTTGCTGACAACAAAAGCCATTTCCAGTTCAAAATCAAACATCTTACTGGGTCCAAACACGGGTTTTTCAGCACCCTGTGGCATGGTTTGCCCGTTCGGCCTGTGAATTTCACTACCCGAAACCACAATGGACGAAGCCCGGCCATGGTAGCCTACTGGTAAATGTTTCCAGTTGGGGAGCAAAGCATTGGCCGGATCGCGGAACATTTTACCCACATTGGTTGCATGTTCGATGCTGGAGTAAAAATCAGTGTAATCAGTAACTTTTACTGGCATTAACATTTTTACACCGTCAGCAGCATACAGCGAATACTGTTTGATTTTCTCTGTCAATTCAGTATTGTTGCTTCCAATGCCAAAAATTTCCTGAAGCCGTTCTCTGACTTTTACGTGAAGGTCTTTGCCCAGCTCAATAAAATTATTCAGCACCGGCTGATTGAAGATGTCAGCATTGGCAATCTTCAGGTCGCTGAAAACATTCAGCGCTGAAAGGCTTTGTAAATCTATGATTGTATCACCAATACGGGTAACTGCAACTGTTTTTTCATTACTCAGCTTTGCAATGCCATAAGGCAGGTTTTCGAGCGGAAAATCGCAGTTTTCAGGAATCTCAATCCAGGATTCTAGTTTCATTCTAATTCTTTTATGGGATTTTCCATCGTGAAAATCCTGTTAGTCAATAGTTTTTGAGAATAAAATAATAGCAGTTCCAGAAACTGACTGTACTTTATTCATCAAATATCTGGTTAAAGTGTGCCTCTTCTGACCTGTTCAAGTTCAATGGCTTCAAACAAGGCTTTAAAGTTTCCTTTGCCAAAAGATTTGGCCCCTTTTCGCTGAATGATTTCGTAAAAAACGGTGGGCCTGTCTTCAACCGGTTTGGTGAAAATCTGAAGCAGATATCCTTCATCGTCGCGGTCAACGAGAATGCCCAGCTCCTTAAGTGCGAGAATCTCCTCATCAATTTTACCGACACGATTCAAAACGGTATCATAATAAGAGCCGGGCACAGTAAGGAATTCAATGCCCCGGTTGCGCAGTTCTCTTACTGTAAATAAAATGTCATCGGTAGCCATGGCAACATGCTGTACACCGCTTGTGCCATAAAAGTCGAGATATTCTTCAACCTGTGAGCGTTTTTTTCCTTCGGCCGGTTCGTTAATCGGAAATTTGATTCTGCCATTTCCGTTGCTCATTACCTTGCTCATCAAGGCGGTGTATTCGGTGGAAATGTCTTTGTCATCAAATGAAACCAACTGACTGAATCCCATGGTATTGGCATAAAAATCAACCCATTTGTTCATTTCATTCCAGCCAACATTTCCAACCATATGGTCAACATACCTCAGGCCGATTTCTTTGGTTTTATATTCAGGATTCCAGGGAACAAATCCGGGAAGGAAGGCTCCTTTGTAGTTTTTGCGTTCTACAAAAACGTGCACAGTTTCTCCGTAGGTACGAATGGCAGAAAGCACTACCCCGCCATGTTCATCTTTTTCGGTACGTGGTTCAAAATAAGAAACAGCGCCTCTTTGTGTGGTTTCTTCCCATGATTTTCTGGCATCATCTACCCATAATGCGACAGTTTTAACTCCATCGCCGTGTTTCATGGCGTGAACAGCTATATCGCTGTCGGGAACAAGCGACGAAGTGAATACAAATCTGATTTTATCCTGCACCAGCACATAGGAGGTGCGGTCTTTCAGCCCGGTTTCAAGGCCTGCATATGCCAAAGGCTGAAACCCAAAAGCTGTTTGATAATAAAAGGCAGCCTGCTTTGCATTGCCTACATAAAATTCAACGTAATCGGTGCCATTAATGGGCAGAAAATCTTCAGTTGCTGACATTATTACTTTTGTTTCAGTTGGTTTTCAATATATTACTCAATCCAGGATTTATGATACGCCTGGTCTTCTATTTCAAGAGCCTGCTTCGTGATCCACAAAGGGCGGAAGGTATCTACCATAACAGCCAGTTCTTTGGTTTCCTTTGCTCCCAGGCTTTTTTCTACTGTGCCAGGGTGCGGTCCATGCGGAATGCCGATCGGATGAAGTGTAATCTGCCCGCGGTCAACATGTTTGCGGCTCATAAAATCGCCGTCAACGTAATACAATACCTCATCTGAATCAACATTGCTGTGATTGTAAGGTACTGGTATTGAAAGCGGATGATAGTCATAAAGCCTGGGAACAAAAGCACACATCACATAATTGTGCGCTTCAAATGTCTGGTGAACTGGTGGTGGCTGGTGAATTCTTCCGGTAATTGGCTCAAAGTCGTGAATTGACAATGCGTAGGGATAATGGTATCCATCCCAGCCGATTACATCAAAAGGATGTGAGGCAAAATGATAGGGGAACAATTGATGCTCCTTTTTGATCATTACCAGAAAATCACCTTTTTCGTCGTGAGTTACCAGATTTTGTGGTTTGCGGATGTCGCGTTCGCAGAAAGGCGCATGTTCTTCGAGCTGGCCAAGTTTGTTCACATATTTTTTCGGGAACCTGATCGGACTGTAGGATTCTACAATAAACAGCCTGTTATCTGGAGTGTCGAAATGAAACTGGTGGATGATGCCCCTCGGGATGATGAGATGATCACCATAACCGAACCTGAGCTCGCCATACATGGTTTTAAGAACACCACTTCCTTCATGCACAAACACCATTTCAGTTGCCTGTGAATTCTTAAAGAAATAGGTTTCCATCGATTTGCGGGGAGCAGCAAGTACAATGCTCAGATCGTTGTTTACCAGAACAGGAACCCGGGCTTTGAGGTAATCATCGGCTGCGGGTACTTTAAATCCCTGAAAACTACGATGCTGCATATTGTTTTGCAAGGCAATTTCAGGTTTGACATCTACCGGCTCATCCACTGATTTTACCAATGTGGGGGGATAAACATGGTAGGTTAATGAATATGCATCTGAAAAACCTTCGGTTGAAACAAGTTGCTCGCTGTATAAGCTGCCATCCGGCTTTCTGAACTGGGTATGTCGTTTTTTGGGTATTTGTCCCAGGGTATGGTAATGAGGCATTTTTGTTGAAAAATTATTTTGTAAATCAGTTTTCAATCGTTTGCACTGTAAACAAATTTGCAGATGTAAAGTTCAATTTATGCAGTATTTCTGCATCTGATGTGTTATCGTCAACAGATCCCCTGATACCTTACATGCTTAGGTTTTTATCCGGAAATGGCAGCCAGAATACTGACAGCCAACATAAAGGTTGACTGAAACAAATCTTAATACTTGTTTAACTTATTATAATCAGCCTGGTTAAAAGATAATGAGTTTTTTAACTGATACAGAGCCTTTTCGCTTAATTTCCCTGATAAAATAGATACCTGGAATATAACCGGAAAGATCAAGAGAAATTTTGTTTCCGGAAGGATTGTTTGCGAAGAACATGACTGTTGCTCCGCTGCTGCTCAGAAGCTCAAATCCTAAAGTATTGTTTAAGTCATCACTTTCAATACTAATGTTTCCGTGGGTGGGGTTGGGGTAAATTTGCATATCAGAGGTTTTAATTTCGGAGATTCCCACGTTGCTTTCAAAAAGAGCAGTAAGGTTTCGCGATTGGTTAGCAATAAAAGATAATTCAGTTGATAAGGAAATTATTTCATTATTTTCGGCCCAGCCTTTGAATAAATAGCCGCTGTTTGCTTCTGCCCTGAGCATCACTACGGAACCTTCCGGATATATGCCATTCCCTTCTGTGGAGCCCATTTCGGGGGAAGCAGCTTGTGAGATTATTTCGAAAGCCTTTACAAATGTTGCATTTAAGTTTCGGTTGCTGTTCATGTTCAGTGTGTACACCTCCTCTTCCGACACAATCATATCATTTTCTGTCCAGCTTATAAAAAGGTAACCCGGGTGAGCTATGGCTGAAATAGATACGGTTTCGCCTGGTGAATATTGCCCGCAGCCGTTTACAACTCCGGCTGATTGGTTGTTGCATTGCAAATTGAGCGAATAAAACATTGATTGGCTTACACTTACATTCACATTATCAATATACCAGAAGTCGTATTTATAAAGGTTACCTGAAACTACAAAAGCAATATACGTTTCGGCCTGGTTCAGGTTGTTTTTGATTTGAGTTGTTACACATTCAGCGCCAATATTACAGTTCGAAGTCTGGACTTTCCATGTTTCATCTGTCCAGCTGATACCGTCGCTGCTTGATTGTATTTTAAGTTCTGCACCGGCCGAGTAAGCATCCAGAAAGTGATTAAAACTCAGCTCAAGTTCTATGGCACCTCTGGTATCAAATGGAGGCATAATCAGCCGGGTAATAGCGGGACTGGCTTGTTGCCAGTGTGTGCGCATTTCGCCTGCTGAACCTCCGGAAAGGCTGGATTGCTGAAATTCCCAGCTTGAGGCTGCATTCTCTCCTTCAAATTGTTCACTCCAGCAGTCAGGGAGCCTGCCTGTTGAAAAATTTTCACTGAAAGGGAGTTGATTTATTCCGCAAGCAGTGGTATGGCTAAGGCTGTTTGCCTGCATATAGTTGCCGGCTTCATCCAATGTCCAGATTTTATAATGATACGTTGTTCCGGGATTAAGATTCTGATGGCAGAAGCCGTTCGCTGCTGAAAACTGCAGCACTATACCACCGCCATTCAGCGGTTGGCCGGCTGTATAAGTATTTCCGTTTTCGGGAGCACCAAATGTAATTTCTTTGCTGTAAGCTAGCAGATATTGTTGGTTTTCTGTAGCGTTCCAGGTAAGATTGATTTGATTTGCTCCAAAATCGGTGACCATGAAATATCCCGGCAAATGTGATTCTTCAAATTCCACAGAAAAGGTTATGGTACTGCCGGATTCGGAAATATTGTAAATATTTAGCCCTGTTTCGTTCCCGCCCGGGAGAAATGAACGTGGATTTGAATTCTCATTAAATTGAGTTCTTCCTGATTCAGCTGAAAAAAACGCCTGTTCAGGAAATCCGTTCTCAGTTTCGCTGCCTCCGGGTCTGTAAATATATACTTCATCGGGAGGCCCGGCTGCATTGCCCCGGTAAGCCGGATTAATTCTGTAAATAATCAGTCCTGAGCCAGGAAGATAGTTTTCCAATAAGGATTCCTGCTTACGGTATTCAATTACAAAAAACTCGTTTTGCGAATTGGGTGAAGCAATTATAAATGCATTGTTTTCCCCAGAAGTGAGCGGGTTCAGCGTATATGTGCCAGAAACTGTGATGGCTGGTATAGATTCGATCCAGGTCTGATTGCTGTATTTCCATTTCATGTAAGCTCCCATATGTCCTGATCCGCTGGCCATCAGATCCCATACATGCACAGGACTGATATTATTTCCGGTTTGGTTGTAATGATAAAGGTCAGGAGCGCCAAGTACATGAAAAATTTCATGGCATAAAGTGGTTACATTGCACTGATTTTCAGGTTGAAGGGTGTAATCTGTCACTATTTTCCCATTGATCTGCAGGTCGTAAGTGTAAAGTGACCAGCGATGAGCCCAGAGTAACCCGCCCCAGGAGCTGTTGTTGCCTTTTATGACAAAGGAAATGTTATCCACATCGCCATCGCCATCCTCATCAATAACAAGATTTTGAGGGATAGGGGAGTGTGTGTTGGTCCAGTTAATGGCATCGCGCAACAGTCCGTGTTCCCGCAGCCTTCTTTCAGTTTCATTCTGATATCCCTGCTGATTGGTTGTTGCGTTATAAGGCTCATAATATCCACGGGGTTGAGATGCCTGAAATGAAAGATTCAATTCGGGAGTACATTCCGGATAATGGGTAGTGCTGATGTCGAGTTTTTGATATGATACTTCCCTGAAATATGAATTGACGGAATTTTGAACTCCGTTGAACAGATTATTAAATTCTTGCCGCGAAGTCTGAAATTCAGCGTCATCAGAAAATCTGATATATATGGCCAGATTATTCAACATGCCCTGATGAACTGCAGTATTTGATCTGGAAACACTCACTTCTGTGGTGTGTCTGTTTAGCAGGTATTGCTCTTTTGATATTTTTAAATTCTTCTGTAAATTCAGACTTGCCGGATCGCCCTGATCTGCTCTTAATTGCGAAGCCATTAATTTTCCTTTTTCTGAAGTAGCAAAATAATAAAATCCGTCTTCAGCCTGAATTATAGTATAACCATTGGAATCGTGGAGCCAGTTAAAATGTTCGTCACCGGAAATATAACAATGTATGGTTGAGCCGTCAGGTTGACTGACTTTGGCAGGATGGTTGGCAAAGAAGGCTGCCCATAAGGTTGCCGGAAATAAAATGATTGCCTGAAAAATCAATAAGTAAAATAATTTCATACTGGCTGTTTTTTTTGTCCGGAACCAAAATGATCTATAAACTTATAAATTAATGTATGTATTTGATAAAAGTAATGGGGCGAAAATTAAAATATTTACATAAAAATTTATATTAGTAAATAAATTATACATAACTTTGCAGGTAAAGCCTGAGTGTGTTTACTAACAGATTGGTAATTAAAGAATTAAAATTATTGAGATTCCGCTTGCCCCCTTTTTTCAATAGAAATAAAAAAAAGGCAGAAGTCATCTTCTGCCTTTTTTGAGAAAAAGTGAGCTGTTTATTTTACAATCAGCCTGCTTGTGTAGATATTGTTTTCATTGGTGATGATGGTAAGGAAATAGAGTCCTTCAGCGAATCCGGTGAGATTCAGAATTATTTTTTCATTTCCATGTAGCAATTCCCTGTTCATCATTTCCAGGCCGGTAACACTGTGAACCTTAATTTTTCCTGAAACAGAGGCAGCTAAACCTCTCAGTTCAATAGTAAAAATTCCGGATGACGGATTTGGACTTACTTTTAAGGTATTCACATCCTTAAACTTGCTATTTACCGTCAGCCTGAATTCAGCAGTCAGTGCTCTGTTTTCTGAAATTTCGAAAGAATAAACCGGGTTGCCTGAAACCGCATTTCCGTTTTCGGTCCATTGAGTAAATGCAAAATCAGGTGCAGCCTCAGCAATTACTGTAACCTGGGTACCTGCAGGATAAAAACCATCTCCGGATATAGTACCACCATTTACAGGCGAAACCGCCAGAGAAACCTGAAATATCTGAAGGAATTCAGCAGTCAGGTTTCTGTCAGAAGACACAGTGAATGTGTATTCTTCTTCCTCTGAAACAACCTGGCCATTTTCAATCCATTGTTTAAATTCCCAGCCGGGATTTGCAGTGGCAACGACTGTAATATTCGTTCCGGCCTGATAGGTTCCTCCGCCATCAGCTTGTCCACCTTCCACCGGAGCAGCTGAGACCATGATATTGAATTGTAAAATATTTTCGGCAAAAACTGCAATTAAGTTGCGGTTTGAAGATGCAATGAAACTGTATAACGCATTGGTTGAAACAACATTGCCGTTTTCAGTCCAATTTACAAAATGCCACCCTGAATTAGGGGCAGCTTCCAGATTAACGGTCTCGCCCGAATTGTAAACTCCGCTGCCAGTAGTTAATCCACCTTCTGCAGGGCTGGAAGTAGCGGTAATATTATACTGAAGGATCTGTTGAGTGAAATTTGCTGTAAGATTTCTGCTTTGATTCACTATAAAAGCGTATTGTGCAACAGTGGAAACTACATTGCCGTTTTCCGTCCAGTTCTCAAAATTCCAGCCTGTAGCTGCTTCTGCTACGACCAGTGCAGTAGTTCCGTAGTTGTAACTGCCTCCTCCGGAAACTGTTCCTCCAGCGAGCGGAGATGCATTCAGGCTTACAGAGAATTGCTGTAAAACAAAATGTGCAGTGAGGTTTCTGTTGTTTGCAACGTTAAAACTGTAATTTAAACTTGTAGAGACAATATTCCCGTTTTCTTTCCAGTTAAGGAAATCATAACCAACAGCCGGAGACGCAGTAACGGTTGCCTGACTGCCATATGTAAATGTTCCTCCGCCTGCAGTACTTCCTCCTTCGGCCGGGCTTGAATTTGTAACAATACTGAATTGCTGAAGGGCAAAGCCGGCAGTAAGCGCGCGGGCATCAGTTACCGTAAAATTGTACGGGTTTTCTGTTGAAACCTGACTGCCATTCTCGCTCCATGCAGTGAACTCATAACCCGTTGCCGGAATGGCAGTTACAGATGCCTGTGAGCCATAATTGTATGTACCACCTCCGCTGGTATTGCCGCCTGCCACAGGGTTGGAAGCAGTTGTGATTTCATAGGAAAGATAAGCAGCAACATTTACAGTAACATCATCAATATACCAGTAATCATACTGATAAAGATTTCCTGTAACCGTAAACGCTACCCACGTGGTGGGTTGATTGAGGTTTGATGAAATGGTTGTATTAACAATCGCCGGTCCTATATTGGTGTTCCCTGCAGTGGCCAGCGACCAGGCTTCATTTGTCCAGTCGGTGCCATTGCTGCTGGATTGAATTCTTAGCGTGGCTCCTGCTCCGTAATCATCGAGCATATGCCTGAAACTCAATGAGAGCTGTGTAATTCCTGTGGTATTCATTACTGGTAATACCAGACGGGTAGTGCCGGGGTTTCTGTTCTGATATGCAGACATCATTTCATTGGCAGCTCCTCCGGCATTAGTACTTGCTGATACAGTCCAGCTTGGAGCGACATTGGTTCCCGAAACTTGCTGAGTCCAGCATGCCGGAAACTCAGATCCTGTAAAATTTGCAGTATAAGGAAATGAAATTTGTCCGCAAAGGGTAGTTGCATTTGCTGATATACCGTTTGAATAGCTGGTAGTAGCATCAACCGACCATAGCTTATAATAGTAAGTTGTTGAAGATGTAAGACTTGAATGACTAAAGTTTGTTCCGTTCCCGGCATAAATAACTTGACCACCTCCGGGAATTGTACTTCCTGCCGGATAAGCTGTACCTGAAACCGGATTGCCAAAGTTGGGAGTAGCACTCCAGGCCAGTATTACATTATCGTTTGCACCATTCTTTTGCCACTGAAGGTCAATTTGATTTTCACTGACACCAGTCGCGGTAAACTGAGCCGGATTCGAGACCGTACTGATTCCTACCGTGAAACTAATGGTTGAACCAGCAGAAGTTACATTGTAGATATTCAATCCCCCGGCATTTCCATTTTGCAGGAATGATGAAGGGTTAGTTCCGTCGTTAATTGAAGTTCTTCCGGATTGCAATGAGAAATACCCATTGTTGATTTGACCGTTAACTGTGGTAGTTCCGTTGGGACGATAAATATAAACTTCATCAGGAGGGCCATCTGCATTTCCGTTGTATGCAGGGTCAATGCGATAAACGATAAGTCCGCTGGCTGGTAATGTTCCTTCAAATGTGCCTGTCTTTTCGCGGTATTCAACCATAAAATATTGTGAAGTAGAGTTGGGCGAAGCAATTTTATAACAGTTGTTGGTTGCTGATGCCAAAGGGTTAAGTGTATAGGTGCCTGATGTGGTTATTTCGGGTATTGAGGTAATCCAGGAGTTGTCAGAATATTTCCATTTCATATAAGCTCCCATATGTCCGCCGCCGGATTCCATCAGATCCCATTGCCCGACAGGGTCAATATTCAGACCACCATCATCATAATGATATAAGTCGGGTGCACCCAGGGCATGGAACATCTCATGACATAAAGTTTTTACATTTACCTGCGATTCGGGCTGAAAGGTGTAATCCCAAACGCGCTTGCCGTTGATGTAAACATTATATGTGTAAAGCACCCAGCGGTGCGCCCAAAGCAGACTGGCCCAGGCTCCGTTTCCACCCCTCACGATAAAACAAACATTATCAACATTATTGTCGTTGTCGCCATCAATATTCAGTGAACCCGGGACTGGCGAATTGGCATTGATCCAGTTTACAGCATCGCGCAATAAAGCATGTTCTCTGAGTCTGCGTTCTGTATCTCCATTATATCCATTGGGATTGGTGGTCGCGTTGTATGGTTCAAAATAGGAGCGGGGATGAGTATCGGTGTAAGAATAGTTGGTAGTCATTGCACAAGCGGGATAATGAGTAGAGCCTATGGTAAACTGATTGTAAGACACCTCGGTATAATATGATTTCAGTGAGTTACCAGTCGGTAAATTAAACAAATCGTCGTAAGTCTGTCTGGTGGTTGTAAATTCAGTGTCATCAGAAAACTTAATGTACACCACAATGTTATTCATCGTCCCAAGGTGCGGAGCTCTTGATGGGTTCTGTCCCGAAATGTTTGTGCGCTCCTCTTTGATTCGCAGATAGGCCTCTTTCGAAATCTTTGCCCATTTTTCCAGACCTGCCTCTGCCGGATTTACTGAGTTTACCCGGTAAGCTGATGGCACAACCTCTCCTTTTTCAGTGATGCCGTAGTAAAAATATCCATCAGCAGCCTGAATAATGGTGAACCCATCAGCATCGTGAAGCCAGTTAAAGTATTCATCTCCCGATACAAAGCAATCAATTTGTTCTCCGTTGGGTTGAGTGATCTGATAGGGTTGGAATTCAAAAGGTGCTGCCAGAGCAGGATTTACGGCCAGCAATAATACAGCCAGAAGCGAAAGAAGTAGTTTTTTCATGCCTGAGAATGCTAAAGTTTTAACTGAATCAGCTTGTAATGAATAATCATTTTTTTACAGGAAAGTAATCCCGGAAAAAAGATTTTTGCAATTTTAATACCTGAATTGTTAAAGAATCATTGCTGCCTACCATTTCTTGAAAATAAAGAAAACTGCCATTACTATAAAAGCGAATCCAACCAGGTAGTTCCATTTCAGAGGTTCTTTGAGGAAAAGTACCGAAAATGCCCCAAAAACTATGAGTGTAATCACCTCCTGAATGGTTTTTAGCTGAGCGACACTAAAAGTGCCATGACCTATGCGGTTGGCAGGAACCATGAGTATATATTCAAACAGAGCAATACCCCAGCTCACCAGTATCACTTTCCATAAAGCGGCTTCTTTGAATTTGAGGTGGCCATACCAGGCAAAAGTCATAAATATGTTTGACGCAATCAGAAGTAAAATCGTTTTCATATAGTCCCGGTTCTTAAGGTGTGCAAATTTAATTGAAGTTGTTGTTCCTTTAACTTGATGAGCAAAGCAGTTGCCTGTAAATGTTTACCTTTGTAAAAGGAAATCAATTTTCAGTTTTACTTATGACTAAAGAAGAGATAATAGATCAGTTTAATCCAAATGCTGCGGCAACAGCTGATGCCGGAATCTATGGATTGCCTTTTGGAGCCGAACACTCCGATGTTGTTGTTGTGGCAGTACCCTGGGAGGTTACTGTAAGCTCAGGCTCAGGCACTGCAGAAGGCCCTGCTGCCATAAATGAAGCCTCAATGCAGGTTGATTTGTACAATCATGACTATCCCGAACTCTGGAAAAAAGGGATTCATCTTGATTTATCATTTCCTCAGGAACTGCAGAATAAGATGATGAAAGCCAAAGATTTTGCTCAGGAAATTATTTTTGCCATTGAAGAAGGTGAAAATATTTCTGATAACGCCGTGCTTTCCAAAAAGCTTAATGAGGTCAATGATTCATGTAATCAGATGAATTTATGGGTAAAACAGCAATCAGAACTATGGCTGGCGAAAGGTAAAAAAGCCGGGCTGGTGGGAGGTGACCACAGTATTCCGCTTGGATATATACAGCTGCAGGGCGAAAAACACAGTGATTTCGGGATATTGCATATTGATGCTCATATGGACCTGCGTAATGCCTACGAAGGATTTACATACTCTCATGCCTCCATTTTTTATAACGTTCTTCAAACGGTGCCTCAGGTAAGCAGTCTGGTGCAGGTAGGTATCCGCGATTATTGTCTTCAGGAAAAGGAATATGCCGGAAATCAGGAGGCAAGAGTAAGTGTTTATTTTGACCGGGAAATCCGCAAGCGTATTTACAGTGGAGAAAACTGGAACCAGCTCTGCCTCGAGATGGTAGAAAGACTTCCTGCCAAAGTTTATATTTCGGTAGATATTGACGGTCTCGACCCAAAACTTTGCCCCAACACCGGCACGCCTGTGCCCGGTGGATTAGAATATGAAGAGTTGGTTCATTTGCTGAATGTTTTAAAACAATCCGGTAAAGAAATCATCGGTTTCGACCTGTGTGAGGTAGCTCCCGGTGATGATTCGGCTGGAAACGGCGACTGGGATGGAAATGTTGGTGCGAGGATTCTGTATCAGCTATGCGGAACCCTTGCCGGCTGATGATTTAACTTCTTTTAACGGCTGAATATTCAGCCTTTTATGAACCAGTTTAGGCTGGATTTGTTATTTCTGGTAAAAGACCTTATGCCAAAACTAATCACCTTAATTTCGGTTCTTGTATTGCTGTTTTCCTGCAATTCAGGTACTGCGGTTAACAACAAGGACACAGACATGACAAGTACTTCTGCAAAAACTGATACAGCTACATTTGGCTCCGGGTGTTTTTGGTGCACCGAAGCTATTTTTCAAAGGGTAAAAGGAGTTTATTCCGTGGTATCCGGTTATTCCGGAGGTGCGAGGCCAAACCCTACCTACGACCAGGTAAGTTCGGGAGCTACCGGACATGCCGAAGTAATTCAAATTTCCTACAATCCTGAAGAAGTCAGTTTTGAGCAGTTGCTCGAGATTTTCTGGAAAACCCACGACCCAACTACCCTCAACCGTCAGGGTGCTGATGTCGGTACCCAATACCGGTCTGTTATATTTTTTCACAGCGAGGAGCAACGAATTTTAGCTGAAAAGATTAAAGCTGAGCTGGATAAAAGCGGTGCGTGGAACAAGCCCATTGTTACTGAAATAAGTCAGTTCACAAACTTCTATAAAGCAGAAGCTTATCACCAAAACTATTTCAACAATAACAAAAATGCAGCATACTGCAATTTTGTAATAGTTCCAAAACTCGAAAAGTTTGAGAAAGTGTTTTCTGACAGACTGAAAAAGTAAAGGATTTCTTCCGGAAGCTAACCTGCTTGTTGTAAATCAGATAAAAAAATACCCGCTATTGCGGGTTTATTTTTGTGCGGATGAAGGGACTCGAACCCCCACGCCTCTCGGCACCAGATCCTAAGTCTGGCGCGGCTACCAATTACGCCACATCCGCTTAAGGGACTGCAAAGATACATATTTATACACAGGTACAGCACAGAATAATTATTTTTTATATTTGAGTTTTTTTAACTACTTAATATGCAGATTATCATACATTTATAACTTGCTTTTTCGGCAAAACAACATTGATTATTCTTTTTGCACTTCAACAATTAGAAATTTATCCTGTTAATAATTATATAAAGTTCTGTTTCTTATTTCCTGAGAAGTAAAAACAGATAATCAAGAAAAATCTCAAAAAAGGAACGCATGAAGCTAAATAACCTGCTCTTTATTTTTTCAATGACCACTATTTTGTCATTGGGATGCTCAAAAAAGTCTGAAAGTCAGCTCTTTATTGGAAATACACCTATAGATACCACCACGGTTGTATCGGGTATTGCAACGCCCTGGGAGATACTTTGGGGACCTGATAATTACATTTGGTTCACCGAAAGAGCTGGAAAAGTGAACAGACTTAATCCTGCAACCGGTTCAATCCAATTGATTCTTACAATTGAAGATGCTTTTGAATATGGCGAAGCAGGTTTGCTGGGTATGGCACTGCATCCAGATTTTGAGCAGTCGCCCTGGGTTTATCTGGTTTATAACTATACCGACGGGCCACTGATTAAAGAGCGGTTGGTAAGGTATAACTGGAATGGCAGTCAGTTGGTTGACCCTGAAACGTTAATTAACGGGATTCCGGGCAATTCATATCATAATGGCTCAAGGCTTGTTTTTGGAAGTGATGGAAAACTCTATATGTCAACCGGAGATGCAGGTACAACTTCCAACTCGCAGAATATGAATAATCTTGCAGGTAAAATATTAAGAATCAATCCGGATGGAAGTATTCCAGAGGATAATCCATTCACTGGAAAATACATCTGGGCTTTGGGTTTGAGAAATTCTCAGGGATTGGTATTCGGGCCTCAGGGATATTTGTATGGCTCTGAGCACGGGCCCAACAGCGATGATGAGTTTAATTTGCTGGAAACAGGCCGTAATTATGGATGGCCAACTGTGAATGGTTTTTGCAATACCCCTGAGGAAATTACATTTTGCCAGGCCAATAATGTAAGAGAGCCGCTTTATACATGGACACCCACACTTGCTGTTGCCGGAATTGATTATTATGGAAGCAACGCTATTCCGGAATGGAATGGAACGGTTTTAATGACCGCACTCAAAGCTTCCAGATTAGTTGCTTTAAAACTTGGTGCGGATGGGCAATCAGTAGAAGAGGTAACCAACTTTTTTGATGGTACCTGGGGAAGATTGCGGGACATCTGTATTAGCCCTGACGGAGCTGTTTATGTCGCAGTAAGCAACCGTGACGGACGGGGAACTCCGCGGCCGGGCGATGACAGAATTGTTGAAATAAAAGCCAAAAATACCACAGGTTTTAACAGACCTGGTTCAAAGGTTCCGGCATTTAACATTGTTCCCAACCCGGTTAAGGATGAGGTTCTTGTAACCGGAAATCTGCTGGGTGAGCAAAATCAATATATTATTTTGGATAGTCTGGGACAAATCGCCCAGGAAGGAGTGGCGACCGGAAAAGAATTCAGAATAAGGCTAAACAGCCTGAAATCAGGATTTTATTTCATGCGAATCAGTAATCAGAACAATTCGTTTACTGAGCCATTTGTGGTACTTTAAAAGAAAAGCCCGCTCAGAAGCGGGCTTTTTTTTATTGCTCTGATGCAATTTTAACAAATTCTTCGTAGGTGACAGGTTTGTCCTCCGAAATCATTTTCTCTTTGAGAACACCAAGCATTTTTTGTTCGAACAACTGATCGTTGATTCTGCGTACATCTTCCTTGTTTTTCATGAATGAATCAACAATGCTGTCGATGCGCATCTTCATATCTTCATCCATTTCGCTGCTGCCAGGGCGCTGGAAATAACCACGGAAAACATTCTTAATTTCTTCCTGTGATACCTCTATTCCAAAAGCTTTGATTAACCTGTTCTCAATCAACTGCCAGCGCATTGAGCGTGCGTAGTCGTCGTAATTCTTTTCAATTTCTTCAGCAGTAAACTTTTCCTGATTAATATCCAAAAGCCAGCGTTTCAGAAATTCATCAGGCAACTCAATGTTTGATTTATCGATGAGGGTTTTCACTGCATCATTGAAGAACTTTTTGTCGCTTTCGCCAACGAATGAACCGGCAGCATCCTTTTTAATCTGCTCAATCAGGGCTGCTTCGTCAGCAATGCCCATGCCGGGGTATATTTTTTCAAACAAATCTGAATTTACTTCGGCAGGAACCATTCTGCTGATGCCTGTAACAGTAAAGCTGAATTCACTTTCAAGGTTTTCAGCCCAGTCTTTGTCAATACCCAGCATAGCAGCAACATCGGTTACATTACCAGATGCCTTCATGGGGTTGAATTTAACAACATCACCTGTTTTCAGGCCGTTGAACATTTCTTTAAAATCTTCGGCAAAGAGATCAGCATTCACTGTGCCGTTGGTGCTGATTCCATTTTCAACCGGGTTGCCATCAGCATCCAGTTCTGCAAAATCACCTTTAAGCAGGTCACCTTTTTCCGAAACTTCAGCATCGGTCATTTCGCCGTTTCTTTTCCGAAGTTCGGTAAGGTATTTTTGTGCCGATTCATCCGAAATAAGAATGCTGTAATATGGCAGTGCTATTTCTTCGAGATTCAGTTCAAACTCGGGATTAAAACCCAGGTCGAAGTAAAAACTCATTTCGGTAGCTTCATTAAAATCAACCTGAGGAGTTTTTTCCATGTTTGCCAGCGGGTTTCCGAGAATGTTCAGATTGTTGTCGCGAACATATCCTTCGAGGCTTTCGCCAAGCAGTTTATTGATCTCGTCAGCAGTAACTGCAGGGCCATACATCTTTTTTGTCATGCCGAAAGGAACTTTACCGGGTCTGAAACCGGGCATTTGCGCTTTGCGGTTGTATTCTTTCAGCACCTTCATTACGCGCTCTTCGTAATCGGCAGGTGTAATGTCAATTTTGATGGTGGCAGTCAGGTTGCCGGTCTTCTGCAGTTCAATATTCATTGCGAAAATTTGATTTGATTGTTTTTTATTCATTCTCAATTTGATAGAGTATTTTACCACCCTATACTTTTTGAGGGTGCAAAGGTAGGATTATTTTTTTAATTTCTAAAAGCGAATTAATATGATTCATGTACAGGGTTAGTTGATTAATCAATATTTTTAAATGCTTAATATTGAGTAATATACGTGTTTTGTCTGGCTCTTTTCTGAGTTTTGGTTTCTACAACGAGTGAAATGCCAAACAGGATCAATAGCCTGTACCACTGCCCTGAATAAACTTATTACCTTTGCAAAAATGTTTTTCTATGAAAGTGTCGGGTTTTACCTTCATCAGGAATGCCGTGAAATTTGATTATCCGGTTGTTGAGGCCATAACTTCTGTTTTACCGCTATGCGATGAGTTTGTGGTTGCTGTGGGCAATTCAGAGGACAATACCCGGGATTTGATTCTTTCTATAGGTTCTGACAAAATAAAAATCATTGATACCATTTGGGACGACAGCCTGCGAGAGGGTGGCCGTGTACTGGCTGATGAAACCAACAAAGCTTTTCAGTCTGTTGCAGCTGATTCCGACTGGGCATTTTACATTCAGGGAGATGAAGTTATTCATGAACAGTTTCTGGATAATATCCGGCAGGCTATGGTTGAATGGAAGGACAACTCCGCAGTTGAAGGATTGTTGCTGAATTATATTCATTTTTATGGTTCGTACGACTACATTGGTGATAGCCGCAGATGGTACCGCAGGGAAGTACGGGTTATAAAAAACGACAAGTCAATTTATTCTTACCGCGATGCACAGGGTTTCAGGAAAGCCGGACGACCCTTAAAAGTAAAACCGGTAAATGCTACTATGCATCATTACGGATGGGTTAAGCCACCTCAGTTACAACAGGCTAAGCAAGAGTACTTTAATAAATTGTGGCACAGCGACGAGTGGGTTGAAAACATGGTGCCCAAGGCTGAGGTTTTCGACTATAGCGCCATAGATTCACTTGCTATTTTTAATGGAACTCATCCTCAGGTGATACAAAATCGTATTGCCCGGCAAAACTGGAAGTTTTCATTCGACCCTACAAAAAAAAGGTTGCCCTTCAAATCAAGGTTATTACATGCTATTGAAAAGTTAAGCGGTTGGCGGATAGGGGAGTATCGCAACTACAAAATTGTGTGAAGTAGTGTTTTCACTACTTTTTAGTAGTCTAAAATTCACGCCCCGTCAATTTATTCTCCGCCTTTCAAACTAAACATGCATTTTGGCAAACGAAACAGTAATCAGAAGTTATAAAATACTGAAAATAAGAGCCTGAGGTTATGAATATACTCTGCATCTGAAATAATTCCGAAATTGTCGCGGTTCAGTTTTCCCTCATTGTCTCTGGTTGCATAGGCGGCTCCGGTTATTTCCATTTCGGTGGCAAAATTAAAGTTTCCTCTCAGGAAGATTATCCTGGGCGAAATTCTGTAAACCGACTTAATATTGTTGCCGCGTGAGGTAATTTCAGTACCATCCACTTTGTTTGAGTAATTGAGAATACTTTTGTTTGAACCCAGATTCTGAGTATACCCGCCCCATAAGCCAAACTGTATTTTGTCGCCATTGGTTTGAAACTCTGACCAAAAAGAAAGGGTGTTCAATGTAGTGTATTTAACTGAATTACGGGCAGTATCGGTTACAGCATGAACCGCAAAACCGCCAAGTTGCAGTAGGTCATACAGATTTTGTCCGTAAACACCCTGGAATTTCACAGTATAATCCTGGGTTTTGTATTTGATGAACAAAGATGCTGAAAGCCCTTCAACGGTTTCACTGGTTACAAATTTTTGAGTTCCTTTGGTAGTGTGAAGCAGTGGCTGTAATGATTTGTAGTTGATTATCAATCCGGTAGTGAAATCCCGCTTTTTTTCCTTATCCGGGTTTTCCCAGGTAATCATACCCGAAACATCCGGAAGTGATGAATATCTCAGCACAGAAGAACCTGTTGGGCTGGTAAAGTCGCGCTGAGCAGAAAGTGCTGCTCCAAAACTTAATTTGCCCGGTTTATGTGTTATTCTGATTTGAGGATTTCTTGAGAAGGGTTGCATGGGTACTCCTGTGTTGAACGAAACTACCCCTGAAAAGCAGGAAGTTACAAACATAGGATGCCAGTATTGGCCGGTGAGTAATTCAGTTTTTGGCCAATTTAATTTAACGAAGGCGTGTCTGAGTCTAAAGCCGTTTACATCGGTAAACGCTGCATTCTCGTTTCCAAAAAAATCAGCCTCTAATACTCCGCTCAATTTGGCGCCGAAAGCATCAGGAGCTGTTATCTTTGCAGTGAGCCTTGATTGTATGGAAAGGAAGTTAAATGATGATTTTGCATTAATGTCCTTCCCATCTGCATCGGGATTCACTTCTTTGGGATAAAGCAGAAAATCACCTTCCCTTATGGTGTAGCTTTCTCTGGAATCTCTGAAAAAATCATTTTTGATAAGTCCTGAGAATTTGACTCCAAATGTTTGGTTTTCGCTGTTGGTTTGGGTAAAAGCAACCAATGGCAAAGCCATCAGAATCAGAAAGTAGCAGGTTTTTCTTTTCATTTCAGGGGATTTTAAATCAAAATTGACGTCAATCATTTTACTGGAATTTTTGGGCAACCTGAATGGAAATCACCAGGATTCCGATTTGTAAGATTATCCAAAAATGAAAGCAGGTAGCCTTTTATGACTACCTGCTCTTATGTGTTTTGTAATTAATCGTTGTGATAATTCTCTACTTTGTGTTTGTTATCATGTTGTGTAAGCAGCGATACCACAACAAGAACAATAGTAGCCAAAGGAATAGAAATTATGCCCGGGTTATCAATCGGGAAAATTGCTGAACTGGCCGGAAGTCCGTATTTCTCATACATGGTAGGAGAAAACAGTATAAGAGTTACTGAAGAGACTATACCAGTGATTATTGACCATGCGATTCCTTTAGCCGTAGTTTTCTCCCAGAAAAGCAGGAAAAGAATTGCCGGCAGGTTGGCCGAGGCAGCAACTGCAAAAGCAAGGCCCACCAGAAACGAAACATTCATACCTTTAAACAGAATGCCGAGAATAATTGCAAAGATGCCAACTCCGAAAGCTGCAAGTTTTCCGGCTTTTACTTTTTTGCGGTCATCCATTTTCAGATTCAGGTATTTATCCATAAAGTCATGGGCAATGGCACCTGAAGATGCAACTATCAGACCACTTACAGTTCCAAGAACAGTTGCAAATGCAATGGCTGAAATTATTGAAAACAGACCAATTCCGAAGTATTTTGCCAACAATGGGCCCGACATATTGCTGCTTTCAACATCAAGTACTCCGTTTACAGCTGCACCCAGTCCCATATACAGGGTAAGGATGTAGAAGAATCCGATACTGGCAATGGCCAGAATGGTAGATTTACGTGCTGCACGCTGGCTGGCAACTGTGTAATAACGAATCAGGATGTGCGGAAGTGCCGAAGTACCAAGGAACAGGGCAAGCATAAGCGAAATGAAGTTAAGCCTTGACCAGAAGGTTGCTCCCGAATCCTTCGAAAGTTTAAGAAGTAGTCCCGGTTTTATCATATCTGCACCAGGTGTATGGGTTTGAAACCACACAGTTGTCTGATGCTGAGGTATTTCTTTTTTTGTGAATCTTACAACTTCGGTATTTTCCAGGCTTGATAAGAATTCAAAAGGTCCCAGAGGGCCGGTTTTATCAACTTCAACTCCATCAACAACTATTTTTGAAAGATGTCCGACCTGGAAAAATTTTGCTGCCGATTTTGGCTCTCCGTTGTATAGTTTGGTGCCGTCGTTAAGTAATGAAACTGAAAGCATTTCCTCTAATGAAGTTGAATCTCCGCTCAGTTTAAACCAGCGGACAATCCCGTTTTTCTCAAGGCTGACAAAGGTATACTTGTTGTCAATGGAAGCAGTTTCTTTAACTGTATAAGATGAATCTGACACAGATTTGACTTCTCCGTTCTCAAATACCACACCGGTTTTTACGAACTTATGATAGTCTGCACCCGGATTAAGGTTAAGTCCGTTGTTTATAATGTAAACAGTTAGAATAACTGAGAACAGGATAAGCAGAGCACCTTTAATGAACTGCACATAGGTAGTTGAGGTCATACCGGCAGTTGCGACTATAAAAATCACAATTGAACCAACAATCAACACACCGGCATAATGTGGCAATCCCAGCAGAGGTACCACCAGATCTCCGGCTCCAACCATTTGAGGAATCAGGTAGAAAACTGAAACCACCAGCGTGCTGATAGAAGCAGTCAGCTTGATTGATTTTGAATTAAACCTGGCATCCAGTGCATCTGTAAAAGTGTATTTTCCGAGTCTTTTTAAAGGTTCAGCTACCAGAAAGAGTGCAACTACCCAGCCAGCAAGGTAGCCAATGGAATAAAGAAATCCATCGTACCCCGAAAAGGCAATCATTCCGCATATGCCTAAAAATGATGCTGCTGAAAGGTAATCGCCTGCAAAAGCGATTCCGTTTA
>JANJXJ010000023.1 GCA_024709105.1 Lentimicrobium sp.
TTCGGGGGCGGTTCTCACCATTTTGAGAAGAATGCAGAAAACAATTACGGGGTTCGATATGAAAATTAGCGGAGTACGCAGAACAGAGCATCCTACATCCTTTTCTTCGATAAAAGTGGAATATTACATTAAATCTCCGGATGTCCTTCAATCCGATGTCGAAAAAGCACTTGCACTCTCCGAACAATCCTTTTGTCCGGTTTGGGCGATGATCAAAGGAAATGTTGACGTTGAGCCGGTAATTTTTATTCAGGAATAAATTAAAACCTCAGAAAATGGAAAGTAAAGTTGTGCCAGAAATTGCAGCCGTATGCGGTCTTTATTGCGGTGCCTGCGGAATTTATCTCGCAACACAGTCAAACGACACAGAAAAATTAGCACAATATGCAATCCGGCTCAATCAGCCTCTGGAAGAAACTTACTGCAAGGGATGCCGTTCAAACCAGAAGACAGCCTGGTGCAGGGAGTGTAAAATGATAAAATGTGCTGAAGAAAAGGGAGTAGATTTTTGCGGTTCATGCAATGAATATCCCTGTGAAACGATCAAAAACTTTCAGTCATTGATGCCTCACAGGGCAGAACTATGGGAATCTCAGGCCCGCATTGCAGAGGTGGGAGCCGAAGCATGGACAAAAGAAATGGAAAAACACTTTTCTTGTCAGGCCTGTGGCAAAGGCAATACTTCTTACGATCTTAAATGTCCGGCATGCGGGAACATTCCCGGCAATCAATTTGCGGAGAAACATCAGGCAGCAATTAAGGAGTATTTGTCAAAAATGTCAAAATCGTAAGAGTTTTGGAATCACAATTAAAAGTTCAGGCACTTCGATTTGGCAGGCTGGCTGTTTATATGAACATTTTCGGAGTAATATTTTCGGGCCTGGTTTTTCCGCTTCTTTCTCTTTGGCTGCATCCGCAGCCCGCATGGCGCGATGCTGAGTTATTTGCCAGATCTTTTCATCCATTGCAAACAGCTACCTTCTTTTTGGGCTTTTTTCTGGTAATTGGTTCTTTGCTTACATTTATTGCATTATACATGCTTTCCGGTGCGGAGAAGAAGATTTATGCACTTTCGGGTTTGATAATCAATACTGTTTTTACAGCGGTTGTTTTTCTGAATTATATCATTCAGACTACCTACATTCCATACCTGGCAAACAATTTCCCTCCTGAAACTTCAATTGTACTTCCGGTATTTACAATGGCCAATCCTGGCTCATTTGCCTGGGCTCTTGAAATGTATGGGTGGGGAGGTATTGGTTTATCTTTTATTTTTATGGCGTTTATTTTCGGGAAAGAAAAGTACGCCATCACACTTAAAACATTGTTTCTGCTCAATGGAGCATGCAGTGTTGTGTCTGCATTGGTTACATCATTAGATATGAACTGGCTTTTTTCTCCGGCTGGTCTTGCATCATTGATAATCTGGAATTCTTTAGTGCTGGTTATTGATTTCTTCCTGTTGCGGTGGTTTAGTTTTGTCAATTTAAAAGGCATTTAATAATGACCTTTTCTGCAAAAACGCATGACAAACAGATTGCAGATCCGGAAAAGAGAGATTCAATAAAAGTGAAGTGAGGAGAATTCATCAATCAATCCACAAAACAGAGTTGCCTGTTCCCTGATTGTTGGATTCCCAGGTTTCATTTGCAGGATCAACCATCCATTGCCCGTCTACAATAAATTTGTAGGTATGTTTCCCGCTATTCAGGTAAACCGGGCACACCCATTGCCCGTTTTGTCTTTGCATAACATATCCGTCTGTTCGCCATTCATTAAAACTTCCGGTAACAAAAACATTCTTAGCCTCTGCAAAGCCATTAAGTATAAAAGTGTGGTTTGGCAAAAAAGTTAATACGGAATTTGTATACTCGCCCTGGCCTGAGGTGATGGCATTATCCGGGTCCGTCATCCATTTGCCATCCACTATATACTTGTACTCATAAGTTCCGGGAGCAAGTGCCATTGGCAGTTCCCATCCAGTGGTTGTTTTGTCCATGATTAATTCGCCGTGATTCCAGGCATTAAAACTTCCTGCAAGGTAAACTGCGCGGGCATTCTCATAACCTGGTAGTCTAAAAACCATTGTATCGCCAATGCCCAGATAAGAATTTACATTTCCTCTTCCATCGTTTCGCATTACTGCATTCTCCGGATCGTTAATCCATTGACGGTCAACAATAAATTTATAGGCGTGTGTTCCGGGTCTGAGATACAAGGATAAGTTCCAGGTGTCCCCTGCTTTTATCATTGAAAGTTCTTTGGGATTCCAGTTGTTAAAACTACCGGTTACAAAAACCTTTTTAGCTTTCGGGAAACCAGAAAGCCTGAAACTGTAATTATAAGCATATATAACACTGTTGAATCCACCTTGTCCGTCAGGTTCTGCCTGCGGATTAATAGGATCGGTTGTCCACCAGCCGTCAACAATATACTTGTACTGGTGTTTGCCGGGCTGAAGCGGCACCTTGATTACCCAGCCTTCGGATGTTGCTTGCATTGGTAATTTCATAGTGCTCCAGTTGTTGAAAGAACCTGAAAGTATTACCCGTTTTGCTTCCCTGAAATCTTTCAGGATAAACAGCGCCGAATCATTCTTAAATTCAAATATTTGGACTGTTTCTTTTTTATTTATTCCAAAATTGGATGGAAAATAATTAAAGAGACTGAAAATTGATCGACCTTTTCTTTGATTCTTTCTGTTTTGCAGTCCTGGCTGTGGTGCATTCAACATACTGGCATTGTCATCAATAAGCAATAAATCGGCAGGATTGTAATGTGAAACTGTTACTGACAAAGGTTTGCTCAGAATTATTTTATAAGGTGAAATGCTGACAACGCTCCATGGTACGTTATCGGCATAAATTACTGTATCTTTTGAATTTAAAGCCACAGATATTAATGTGCTGTCGATTGAAAAGGAGTTTTGAAAATCTTTGAGTTTTTCTTTTGTCCATTTGCGATCTATCACAAAATTGATGGTATTGTCGCTGATGTAACAAGTGTTTTCATTTACATGCTGTGCAAAAAGGGAGTGAACAGTCAGCATTAATGAAAGAAAACAAGCCAGACGGAGGTATCGGTTCATGGTTTTGCCTCCCTGGAAAGATTAAAACTGATCTGATTTTTTTTGAAGTTCAGGCAATATTTCCCTTTTATCCAAAAGTCATAACCCAGCATACCATCAATGTGGCATCCGTATGATTCGCTCATTGCTGTAAGGTCAATAATCACAGTTCCCATACTTCCAAAATTCTGATTCCCGAATTCGAAATTATTTATAATACCATAATAAACTTCCGATTTTCCTGCTGCCGATCCTCTTACTGCAGATTTGCGGCTTATATGAATAAGTTCCATTACCTTTTTAGGAACATTCTTATTTATTGCATTGATCTCCGCCCCTGTGTCAAGACAAAAAGTTAACTGCCGCTCGCCTATTTTTCCTTTTATCATGGCAATGCCGGCTTTCTTATCAAGCGTTTGAACAAAATTGTACTCTTCAATAAATGTTTTATTATCCATTCGTTCGCCCCTGGAGTCCAATTTGAAGAGAATGAGCTGTTGATGGGCCGCATCAAAAATTATTTCTAAGTCATCAATCATTTTTAAACCAAAAAGTCCAAGGATTTTTACACCTCTTTGATCTTCAATATGTCCAAGATCGGCCAGGTCAGCTTCCACCTTTTCGTAAAAGAAACCAGAAGCGTCAAGTTGTTTGACAACAGTACCATGAACCTGGCCAAAATTGCCGGTAATACCTCCGGCACCCTGCTTTTCATAAGCAGCATATTTTCTGAAATATGTTCGATTGAGCACAAATTCAGTAGCTCCGGTATCAAAAATCAGATTTCCTTCTTCTTCGTCTACTTTAGCTTCAATAAGAAATAGCCTGCCAACTTGTTTTAAAGGTATAACAATAGAATTGGATGTTTCAGCTGTTTGTTTCCCTTTGATAAAGATATCAACAATTATGGCAGCAGGTATTTCCTTATCTGAGGCATTTGCTCTGAGACATCCGTATGTCAGAGAAAAAATAAGGAACACCTTAATAAATAGAAGTGTCCGATAAGATGCAAAACCAACTTTCATAAGCTGTTTTTTACGAATTTTCATTCCATGCGAAGTTAGTTTTTTTGTGGCCAAAAAGTTTTTCTGTAGTGTAAATCTTAATATTTTTTTTCTTATTTTTAACAATTCTAAATTAACCCCCTTGTTTCACCAAAATCTGAATGTATGAATCGAAAATTACGCATGATTTTACCATTGCTCAGTGTCCTGATGATTTTAGGCATTATGGCTACCGGGCAAACCAGGCAACAGCAAGAGGCCATTGTATCACGCTACAACCAGGAAGGCCTCAGCAACCTGGAAGCAAAATTCAGGGGAAAGGCTGTAATGGAAAAGCAGGCTGCTCTTTTGTATGCCAAAAATAATGGTATTGAAGTGATTTTAACCCTCGAAGATGGAGGATATGCCGAACTGCAGAGGGTTGAACCTGATGGTAGTCTGATATACTACCGAACTTTGAACGTTGCAGCTGCCCGATCAACCCGCACCAACCATCTCAATATCGGTGGCTCAACCGGATTTAACCTCGACGGGCAAAATATGATTGCCCATGTCTGGGACGGCGGACTAGCCCGTACAACACATCAGGAGTACGATGGACCCGGCGGAACCGATCGTTTTTCAATTGGTGACGGTACCACAACCCTCAATTATCATTCAGCGCACGTTACAGGTACCATTATTGCTTCGGGAGTGGTAGCTGCAGCCAAAGGAATGGCACCTCAGGCCAGAGCAGTGGGTTATGAGTGGAACAACGACCTGGCAGAAGCCACCACCGCTGCTTCCAATGGAATGCTTATTTCCAATCATTCCTACGGATACCGGTCCGACCTGGTTTCTGACTATTATTTTGGTGCATACATAACCGATTCGCGCGACTGGGATGCGCTGCTTTTTAATGCACCTTATTATCTTATGGTAGTAGCAGCAGGTAATGACGGTTCTACCAATTACAATGGAGCGCCGCTCAATCCCTCATTTCCGCAATACGATAAACTTACCGGACATGCCACATCAAAAAACAATATGGTTGTAGCAAATGCCCAGGATGCTAATATCGACGATGCCGGTAACCTGATTAGTGTGGCAATCAACAGCTCCAGCAGCCAGGGTCCCACCGACGATTACCGCATTAAGCCCGACATTACAGGTAACGGTACTTCGGTTTATTCAACCTACGAAAGCTCCAACACGGCATATGCAAGCATTACCGGCACAAGCATGGCTTCGCCCAATGTGGCAGGTTCACTGCTGCTGCTGCAGCAACACGCCAGCAATGTAAATGGCAGCTATATGCGTGCAGCAACTCTCAAAGGACTTGCCTTGCATACTGCTGATGATGCCGGAATGGCCGGTCCCGATGCTATTTTTGGCTGGGGACTGATGAATGCCAAAAGAGCTGCTGAAGTTATTTCGCAAAACGGAAATCAGTCCATCATCAGTGAACTTACCCTGATGCAGGGACAAACTTATACCATTCAGGTGGATGCCGATGGAATTAACCCGCTGCTGGCTTCCATTTCGTGGACTGACCCGGCAGGAACAGCAACCACAGCTACCAACTCAACCATAGCCCGTTTGGTGAACGACCTTGACCTGCGCATTACTCAAAACGCAACCACCCAGTTTCCATGGAGACTCACTGGTGTAAATACCAACGATAGAGGCGACAATGTAAAAGACCCTTTTGAAAGGGTAGATGTTGCCGGAGCCAGCAGAACTTATACAGTAACTGTTACCCACAAAGGAACCCTTTCGGGTGGAAGCCAGAACTATACTCTGATAATTACCGGTGTTTCTTCGACTCCTGTGGTTTGTAATCCCGAAGTCCCAACAGGGCTTTCAGCAACAGGTGTCGGTTCATCAACAGCCAGCCTTACCTGGAATGCCGTTGCTGCTGCAACTTACGACCTGAGGTACCGGGCAACCGGAACCACCACCTGGACAACCATTGCTGTTACAGGTACATCAGCCGGTCTTACAGGATTAAGCCCTCTTACACAGTACGAAGCACAGGTTCGCAGCAAATGCCCCGACAACAATACTTCTGCATTTTCAGCTTCCCTGCTGTTTACTACTACCGAAGTACAGCTGAACTATTGTGCATCGGCGAGTACCAACACCAACGATGAATACATAGGCAGGGTGCAGCTGAATACCATCAACAATCCATCCGGTGCACAATTCTACTCTGATTTTACCGGCATTTCCACCAGCCTTAACAAAGAAACAGCCTACACAATAACAATTACGCCAACGTGGACAGGAACTGTTTACTCCGAAGGTTATTCGGTGTGGATTGATTATAACAAAGACGGCGATTTTGCCGATGCCGGCGAACAGGTGTTTACCCGTGCTGCAACCAACACAACTCCTGTAAGTGGTTCATTTACTGTCCCTGCAACAGCTACCGAAGGTTCTACCCGCATGCGTGTTTCCATGAAATACAATGCTGTTCCTACTGCCTGCGAAACCTTTACTTACGGCGAAGTTGAGGATTACACTGTAATCATTGCAGGTCAGGGCCCCGATACACAAGCCCCTACTGCCCCAACAGGATTGACTGCATCGGGTATTACCCAGACATCGGTTAACCTGAGCTGGACAGCCTCCACCGATAATGTGGGAGTGGTAGCTTACGATGTTTATCAGGGCAGCACCCTGATTCAATCTGTTACTGTTACTTCGGCTTCTGTTACAGGCCTTTCGGCTTCGACCGCTTATACATTTTCGGTAAAAGCCAGAGATGCTGCCGGAAATGTTTCTGCATCCTCAAACGTAGTAAACGTAACCACGCTTGCTCCTCCTGACACTCAGGCTCCGACAGCTCCAACCAACCTTACGGCATCGGGCATCACCCAGACTTCAGTTAACCTGTCATGGACAGCCTCCACTGACAATGTAGGGGTTACAGCTTACGATGTTTATCAGGGAAGTTCAGTTGTGCAGACTGTTGCCACCACATCTGCCACAATAACCGGATTAAGCCCCAGTACTGCCTATAGTTTCTCTGTGAGGGCAAAGGATGCTGCAGGCAATGTTTCTGCATCCAGCAATGTTGTAAATGTTACTACTTTGGCAAATACCATTACCTATTGTGCTTCAAGAGGCAACAACACTGCCGACGAATGGATACAGCGGGTACAGATTGGTACCATCAACAACAATTCAGGAAATAACGGAGGATATGCTGACTTTACTGGTTTGACAACCAATCTGGTAAGGGGCACATCCAATACCATTGTAATTACTCCAGGATGGGCTGGAACAAAATACCGTGAAGCTTACAGGGTTTGGATTGATTACAACCGGGATGGCGATTTTCTTGATTCAGGCGAACAGGTGGTTAATGTTACCAGAACCAACTCTACCCCGATCAGCCGAAGTTTTACGGTGCCTTCAACTGCACTCACTGGCCCGACACGTATGCGCGTTTCCATGAAATACAATGCCAGCCCTACTTCGTGTGAGATTTTCGCTGATGGCGAAGTGGAAGATTACACGGTGAACATTGTACTCACAGCCAACCAGGGTTTTGCAACCGGTTATGAAGTTGCTGAAGAGCCATCGCTCAATATTTATCCCAATCCTGTGACTGACAATGCATTAAACATTGAATTATCAGGTGCTGCAGGCAAGGAAATCAGGGTATTTAACCTGCACGGAAAACTTGTGAAACGTTTTGAATTTGAACCTCAGATCAACATAACAGACCTTCCTTCAGGAATGTACATTGTTGAGGTGATTACAGAATCAAAATCATTTACAAGGCGACTGATCAGGCAATAAGAAGTGCTGATTACTGAAAAAGCCGTTTCCCTGCGAAGCGGCTTTTTTTATGCAAATTGATTTGAACTGACAAGTGAATTATAAGATGTACTTTTCCTTACCTTCGCACAACCATTGTATTAAATTATTGTTAATTGCTTCACAAATCAGCCGTACATGCTTACGAGAATGACCCTTGATGAAATGAATGCCCTTTCGGCCGGCACATTGATGCAGCAGCTTGGGATAGTTTACACTGAAATAGGTGAAGACTATCTGTGTGGTACCATGCCGGTTGACCATCGCACCAAACAGCCTGCAGGCCTGCTGCATGGAGGTGCTTCGGTGGCTTTGGCCGAATCGCTGGGAAGTATGGGCTCTTTGTCGCTGGTAGATATCGAAAAACAAGCCATTGTTGGAGTGGAAGTAAATGCTAATCACATCCGAAAGGTCATTTCAGGATTCGTTACAGGAAAAGCTGCATTAATTATGCGCTCCCGTAAGATGCACGTTTGGGAAATTAAAATTCACAACGATTCCGGAGCGTTATGTTGTATTTCGCGGCTGACAATAATGGTTTTAGACAAGTAAGGTAATGGTAAATATGGTGATTTTGCCGGGAAATTTGCTTTCAGCACAGCAATTGATGCTTGAAAAAGGAGTAGCTTTTGCCTCATGGCGGATGCCTTTTGATAACGTTCCGAACACCATCATTTCTGAAGAACCATACAGAGAAGTTGACAGAGCAGATGACTTGATGCAGGCCGGTCCCGGATTTATTTTGGCTCCGTTTTTTCCTGAAGAAAAAGTACTTTTTATTGCTTCAGATATTGAACTAAAGGGGCACAATTTTGCATCCGTTCAGTTGAGTTTTCAGCATAAGAATGAATCTGTCAAAGAAGTTTTATTTCATCAGGATACCGGGCAGCAATACAAAGCTCGCCTTTCGGATGTTATTGGCCGCATCAAAAACCATGAAGCGCAAAAAGTTGTCATTTCCAGGGTGATTGAGCAGGATGCACTTCAAAAACATGAACTTCCATTATTGTTCAGGGAGCTGTGTCAGGCAAATCCCGGGGCATTTGTATATCTGGTAAATATTCCAGGCAAAGCCCTTTGGATGGGAGCTACTCCGGAGTTACTGCTTGAGAGCAATGGCAAAAAGATTTCCACTGTAGCACTGGCAGGTACCCGCAAAAAAGAAGCCATTGGAGAATGGGGCAATAAGGAAATAGAAGAGCAGCAGTGGGTGAGTCGTTACATCAGAAACTGCCTTCAAACTGCCGGATGTATAAATATTGAAGAATCAGAAACACAAACTGTGACCTCGGGAAATGTAGAGCACCTGAAAACCAGTTTTCAGGCTGAATCTGCCGGAGATAGTTTCATCCCGCTGCTGAAAGCACTCCATCCAACACCCGCTGTATGTGGATGGCCAGCCAAGGCAGCTATGGACATAATCAGGCAAACCGAGCCTTACCCACGTGGATTCTACACAGGATTTCTTGGCCCTTTCTCTGCAAATGGCGCTTCGGCATTATTTGTCAATTTGCGCTGTATTCAGCTGCTGAACAGTAAAATCCTGATTTATGCCGGTGGCGGAATAACAGCAGAATCTGATGAAGCATCAGAATGGACGGAAACAGAAATGAAAAGCCGCAATATGTTGTCTGCCATCGAAAAAATACGGAATTTAGCCACCCAAAGCGAATCGGTTTTTCATGAAAAATAAACAATTGCATCTGCTGGCAGCAGTTTTATCTGCAAAAGGGGTGAAACAAGTGGTTACTTCGCCGGGTTCGCGCAATGCACCTGCCATTGTAGTGCTGAATCGTTTTCCCGGTATGCAGCTGCACAGCATAGCCGATGAGCGCAGTGCCGGTTTTTATGCATTGGGTATTGCACAGCAGTTGCAGGAACCGGTGGCTGTTTTATGTACTTCGGGCTCTGCTGCCTTAAATTATGCACCGGCAATTGCTGAAGCCTATTACCAAAAAATTCCGCTCATTGTTATCACAGCTGACAGACCCGAAATGTGGATTGATCAGGGAGATGGACAAACCATACGGCAGAGAAATGTATTTGCAGGCTATATCCGAAAATCTTACCATTTGCCTGCTGAAATCAATCATGCCGACCAAAAACGCTATTTTGCAAGGCTGGTGGCCGAGGCTGCTGACAGAGCCATATTTCCTGCCAAAGGGCCGGTTCACATTAACCTCCCGCTGGCAGAACCACTTTATGATATAGAATGGACAGAAGAAGAAGCCTTGCCTGTGCCGCCCAGGGTTTTGCCTTCAACTTCCTCATTAGGTAAATCTGCATTGGAAGAGTTGGCTGAATTGTGGAATCAGTCTACCGGTAAAATAATAATTGCCGGCCAGATGACACCAGATGCCGAAGTGGTTCATTTGTTGAGCAGGTTTGCTGACGATCCTTCGGTGGTGATACTTTCAGAAACCACCAGCAATCTTCCCGGGATTGACAGCATCGCATGTATTGATCGTACTATTGAAGGGATTAAGGAAGAAGAATTTGATATTCTGAGGCCACAAATACTGCTGAGTGTTGGCGGAGCTGTTGTTTCAAAAAAAATAAAGGCATTGCTGCGAAATATCAGACCGGCGAATCACTGGCATGTGAGTGATGATCCCGAAGAGTTTCATATGGATACCTATGGTGCGCTGACGTTAACCATACCAGTGGAGACTAAAACCTTTCTGAGGCAGCTGCTTGATGTCAGGGTATTTAAAGAAAGCGGTTTTCGTGAATTGTGGTCAGCTAAAAGTAAAAACCGTCAGCTACTGCATGAAAAATATCTTGCTGAGGCTCCTTATTCAGATCTGTTGGTTTTTAAACAGATTTTTGAGGTGCTTCCTGCTGATTTTCAGTTACATCTCGGGAACAGCACTCCGGTGAGATATACTCAGCTTTTTGATGAAGCCTCAAAATTCACCACCTGGTCGAACCGCGGAACCAGTGGGATTGACGGATCGGTTTCAACAGCTGCCGGAGCTGCCGCTGCAAGCAATGTTCCGGTGGTGCTGATTACCGGGGATATAGGCTTCTTATATGATAGCAATGCACTGTGGAATAGCGGATTGTCCTATAATTTGCGCATTATTCTCATCAACAACGGCGGTGGTAATATCTTCCGGGTTATTCCCGGTCCCGACCGTTACGAAGAACTTGAACATTTTATTGAAACCCGGCATCAGCATACAGCTGAAGGCATCGCAAAAACCTTTGGTCTAAACTATTCAACTGCGAATTCGGCTGAGGAACTCAAGCCGGCATTGAATCACCTTTTCGGGAAGCAGCACCAGAAAGCGGCAATTCTTGAGATTTTCACCCCGAACAAACAAAGCGCAGAAGTGTTGAAAGATTACTTTAAATATATTTCAAAATGACAAGCACAAGAACCTGGACTACCATCAAACAATATGAAGAAATCAAATTCGATTTTTTCGAAGGCATCGCCCGTATTACCATTAACCGCCCGCGTTACCGCAACGCCTTTACCCCCGATACCATCAAGGAAATGATAGATGCCATGCAGTATTGCCGCGAAGCCGACAGCGTTGGAGTTGTGGTAATTACTGGTGAAGGCGATAAGGCTTTTTGCAGCGGAGGAGATCAAAATGTAAAAGGTCATGGAGGATATATCGGTAAAGATGGTATTCCCAGATTAAATGTCCTTGATCTTCAGAAACTGATTCGTTCCCTTCCCAAACCTGTGGTAGCTATGGTGAATGGGTATGCAATCGGCGGAGGCCATGTGCTGCATGTAGTCTGCGATTTGAGTATTGCATCGGAAAATGCGATCTTCGGACAAACAGGCCCCAAAGTCGGAAGTTTTGACGGCGGATTTGGATCTTCATATCTGGCAAGAATAGTAGGCCAGAAGAAAGCACGTGAAATATGGTTTTTATGCAGGCAGTATTCAGCGCAGGAAGCGCTGGAAATGGGTCTTGTGAATAAAGTTGTACCTTATGATCAGCTTGAAGATGAGGTGGTTGACTGGTGTAAAACCATGATGCAGCGTAGTCCGCTTGCTCTTAGAATGCTCAAGCTGGCAATGAATGCCGAACTCGACGGACAGGTTGGCCTTCAGGAACTGGCCGGAAATGCTACTTTGCTCTACTACCTCACCGAGGAAGCACAGGAAGGCAAAAGGGCTTTTCTCGAAAAACGAGCACCTGATTTTCAGAAGTTCCCTAAATTTCCCTGATCTAAAGTTTTACTTAACTCATGAACAGCTCAAAATTCAAAGCATGGATTCATGCAGCCAGGCCCCGTACACTGCCGCTGGCCTTTTCAAGTTCCCTGCTGGGCAGTTTTGTGGCGTGGCACGACGGGAGATTTAAATGGATTGTGCTTGGTATGGCTTTGCTTACCACTCTTTTTCTGCAAGTACTTAGCAATCTGGCCAACGATTACGGCGACTCTGTTAATGGAGCTGATAATTCAGAAAGGGTAGGGCCCAGGCGATCGGTGCAGAGTGGTGCAATTTCGCTGCACGAAATGAAAATTGCTGTAATTCTGGTCGCTTTGCTGGCGTTGGCCTCAGGAATTGTGCTGATAGGAACCGGTATAGGTTTTTATTGGTCAGATGGATGGCTTGCTTTTCTGTTACTTGGAATAGCAGCCCTTGCTTCTGCAATTACTTACACTGCAGGTTCAAAACCTTACGGGTATATTGGCTTAGGCGACTTGTTCGTTTTCCTGTTTTTCGGACTTACCGGAGTTTTAGGAACTTATTTTCTGCACAGCGGCTCACTAAGACCCGATTTACTTCTGCCTGCAACTGCTTCGGGGCTGTTAAGTACTGCGGTGCTGAATCTCAATAATATGCGCGATGTAAACGGCGATGCTTTATCAGGTAAAAGAACACTTGTAGTCATCATGGGGAGCGCAAAGGCAAAGATATATCATGCAACTTTGGTGGGAGGTGCTGTGGTATCGCTGGTAATATGGTCGTTGCTTCATTACAATACACCGCTGCAGTTTATTTTTCTGATTATGGGAATTTTCTTTGTTCAGCATTTGGTATTTGTTTTTCAGAATCAAATCCCTGCCGAACTTGATCCGCATCTTAAAAAACTGGCTTTGGCTACTTTTGGAACTGTAATTCTTTTTGGAATTGCGTTAATCTGATGCTGGAACAGAATTCGGAAAATGAACAAAAATCAGGAAAGATTGCAGAGTAAAGTTTTACAGCAAATTTTGAAAATAAATAATTTAATCGGCATTGATTGTCTGGCTCAGTGACCTTAAGTGTTTTTAGCTGTAAAACTTTTCCCTTAATGAATTGGTAATGAAGTTTGCACAATTGATTTCAGACCAATACCAAAGTTTAATAATTCAATGGAAAACTTTGATGAATATTTGAAACAAGGAGAACCAAACAAAGCTGATAAAGCAAAAGTTTGGAAAACAGCCATTGGCTTGCAACAGGTAGATGGGCTAAAACCATCAGATTATCTGATTGAGACAGCCAGGCAAAATATTGAGGGAAATATAACAATTGAAGAAGTTAAACTTCGGATAGATACCTATTACACGCAGCAGCCAGCAAAAAAGGACGAGACCCGCACCGAGGAAGCCGATAAGGTTTCTGCAAGAATTACAGAAATTTTAAGTGAAAACACTTTTGCATTTTCTCCTGCCGAATACCTGACAATTCATCGCAGATTATTTGCTGGAATTTATAGTCATGCAGGTAAAATCCGCGACTATAACATTACGAAAAGGGAATGGGTTTTAAATGGGGAAACGGTTTTATATGCAAGTGCTGAAAGCCTGAAAGCTACCCTTGAATACGATTTTTCGCAGGAAAAGAAATTCAGTTACAAAGGTTTAAGCGCTCAGGAAACAATTGAACATTTGGCTCACTTTTTTTCATACCTATGGCAAATTCATGTTTTTGGGGAAGGTAACACCAGAACTACTGCAGTTTTTTTAATCAAATATCTTCGCAAACTTGGGTTTAAGGAGGTAAACAATGATTTATTTGCAGAGAATTCGTGGTATTTCCGTAATGCGCTTGTTCGTGCTAACTATGAAGATTTGTCAAAGGGAATTTATAAAAATGAAAAGTACCTGATTCGTTTTCTGCAAAACTTAGTTCAAAACGGAAAGCATATTCTGAAAAATCGTGAAATGCACATCCATTTTTCAGAAGAAGGGAATGACACTGTAAATGACACTGTAAAATCGAAACATGACACTGTAAATGACACTGTATTAAATCTGATTAAACAGAATAATGTAATTACGGCTGTAGAAATCGGCGATCTCTTAAAGATAAGTTTAAGCACTGCAAAACGAAGAATCAAAGTGCTTAAAAATTTGGGGAGAATCGCACGTAAAGGAAGTGACAAATCGGGATACTGGGAGATTTTAGGCGAAAACAATTGAATTTTATACTGAGAACGGAAAAAATTTTATCCTAAAGATGATTGAAGGATTGCCGAAAGGCAAAAAAAATCAAACATTGGTAATTTTTGTATGCAAATGAATAGAAAGTTTAATTTTGAATCGAATATCATTGGTGAAATTTACTAATGTATTGCCTGAGTATTTTTCAGAATACTCTCGTTTTTTCAATGATCAATATGCTTAGAGCCGGATTTCATAAACACAAACTTATTTTTAAGCAACCTGCCGGAACCTCACGCGGTGTTTTGTATGGCAGAGATTCCTTATTTCTGTTACTCTCTGATACATTAATCCCCGGGGTTGTTGGCATCGGTGAGTGCGGAATTATTCCCGGACTCAGTTTTGATGACCGGCCGGATTTTGAAGATGCAGTTCGGTTTTTGTGTGATGGCATCAACAAGGGAAAAGTGCCTGATCAGCAATGGTTTGCGAACTGGCCTTCGCTTATGTTTGCTTACGAAACAGCTTTGCGCGATCTGACTAACGGTGGCAAAAGAATTTTATTTGATTCAGAGTTTACAGCCGGACAAAAAGGTATGCCTATCAATGGTTTGGTTTGGATGGGCGACAAAGATTTTATGCTCAGGCAGGTAGATGAAAAAATTGCCTCAGGTTTTGAAGTGATTAAGCTGAAAGTGGGAGCAATTGATTTTAATCAGGAGCTGGAAATTCTGAGTGTGATTCGCTCAGCTTTTGATGCCGGTAAGATCACTGTCAGGCTGGATGCCAATGGAGCTTTTGAGGTTGCCGAAGCTCCCGGTAAACTCGAAAAACTAGCGAAATTTGGCATTCACAGCATCGAACAGCCGGTTAAACATGGAAATATTGCAGCTATGGCTGATATCTGCCGGCATTCACCCATTCCAGTTGCGCTCGACGAAGAACTTATCGGCATTTCAGATTCCGGCGAAGGAAAAAGGCTGCTGGATAAAATCCTTCCGCAATACATTATTCTGAAGCCATCACTATTGGGAGGCTTTGAAAAATCACAGCAATGGATTGCCGATGCTGAAGAAAGAAACGCCGGCTGGTGGGTTACCTCAGCTCTCGAATCAAATATTGGATTAAATGCCATTGCACAATGGACGGCCACACTTGGTAATCCTATGCCTCAGGGTCTGGGTACAGGCGGATTGTATATCAACAACATAACATCGCCGCTTGAAGTAGTTAAAGGCCATTTACATTATAATCCTCAACTTCCATGGGATTTTTCGATTGCAGGAGTTACAGGTATATGATTGAAAAAAAAACTTCAATTCCAGATTCGCTTACCTTACATGGTAAGGTTCTGCAAAAGGAAGGACTGCAGGAATATGCAGATGAATGTTCCGGGTCTTCAGAAAAATGGAAAGCAGATCTGGGGCAATTTCTCACATCCTGGCTCACCGGGGGGGAAGAGATCATTGTAAAAACTTCCGGCTCAACAGGAGAACCCAAACTTATTTCAATACCCAAAACTGCCATGATTGCTTCGGCAGAGGCAAGCGGGACTTTTCTAAACTTAAAAGCCGGAGATACTGCCTTGTTGTGCCTGTCGGCCTCAACAATTGCCGGTATGATGATGGTGGTAAGGTCAATGGTGCTGAAACTCAATCTTATACTGATTCCTCCCGATGGTAAGCCTTGTAAGAATATAGATCCCGAAATCAAGACTGACTTTGCTGCCATGGTTCCTGCTCAGGTATTCAATTGTATGTCAGACGATAAGGGCAGGGCTTATCTCAGCAATATTCAAAAGCTCATCATTGGAGGAGGCGAAATTTCTGCAAAACTAGAACAACAACTGCAGGATTTGCCCAATGCTGTGTACGCAACTTACGGAATGACAGAAACCATTACACATGTGGCCATGCGCAGGGTGAATGGAAAGAACAGAAGCGAAGATTTTAAAACGCTTCCTGGCATCGAAATCAGTACTGATGAACGGGGATGCCTGATCATACATGCATCCCGCATTAGTGATAAGCCTTTGATTACCAATGATCTGGCAGATATCACGGGGGCAAACACATTCAGATGGCTCGGGCGGGCCGACAACATCATCAACCGGGGTGGGAAAAAGCTGATTCCTGAAATGATTGAAAACAAATTGGCAAATCTTATCGAATTCCGGTTTATTATTGCTGCATTTCCTGACGAAAAGTATGGGCAAGTGCCTGTTTTAATTGTTGAATCAGACCCCATTGATGCAATTGAATCAGAAAGACTTATGGATTTGATCAGGCAGCATCTTCCTTATGATGAAATTCCTGTAAGATTAATTCCTGTCAGGAAATTTGCTGAGACCGGCAATGGAAAAATAAACCGCCCGGCTACCATTGTACTGCTGAATCAAACCTGATGAAGCATTAATTTTAATGCAGAACCGCCGGAAGTTCTTTTATTCCGGCGGTTTTGCATTCTGGTATTTAAACTTACTGTTTTAAATCAGTCTTTTTTGTTTTTAACATATTTTTCGAGCCATATATCTGTTTCCCAAAGCATATGCAGCACATTTTCCCTGGCACTATAGCCATGGCTTTCGTAAGGGAGCAGGACTAAGCGGGCAGTTCCTCCCAGTCCTTTGATGGCTCCGAAAAGTCTTTCGCTTTGCAGGGTAAATGTGCCTGGGTTGTTATCGGCATCGCCGTGAATCAACAGCAACGGTTCGTTTATTTTATCGGCATTAACGAAGGGCGACATTTTCAGATATACTTCCGGAGCTTCCCAGAAAGTGCGTTCCTCAGCCTGGAAGCCGAAAGGTGTAAGGGTGCGGTTGTAGGCTCCGCTTCTGGCAATTCCGGCGGCAAATAAATCGCAGTGTGCCATCAGGTTGGCTGTCATAAATGCTCCGTAGGAATGTCCGCCAATGGCTACTCTTTTTGGATCGGTTATGCCCATTTCAACTGTAAAATCAATAGCAGCAGCTGCATTGGCAACCAATTGTTCGGTAAAACTGTCGTTGGGTTCTGTTGAGCCTTCGCCGATGATGGGGAAATCGGCATCGTCAATAATTGCATATCCGCGGGCGGCCCAGTACACCGGGGAGCCGTAATAGAGTTGTACAAAAGTGTGAGGAGATTCCTTGATTTGCCCGGCCTGTCCGGCATCTTTAAATTCGCGCGGGTATGCCCACATAAGCACAGGGAGCCGCCCGTCTTTCTCTGGGTTATAACCCGCCGGCAGGTACAGATTGGCAGAAAGGTCAACTCCATCGGCACGTTTGTATCGGATCTGCTGCTTGCTTACATTCATAAACGAAGCATATGGATTCGGGAAGGTGGTAATGGCCCGGGTGATGTCTCCTTTACGCAGGAAATAGTTTGGGTTGGTGGTTTTGGCTTCAATGGAGGTGATAAATTCCTTTTTCACCGGGTCAATTACCCTGATGATGGATTCGTAGGTGGAAATGCCGTCAGCCTGCCACAAGCGCTTGGTTTTAAATGTTTTGAGGTCAAACTCATCAACAAAGGGCTTGTTTCCTTCGGGTGAATAGCCTTCTCCCTGCAGATAGAGTTTTTTGTTGTTGGATGAAAACCACAAAGAGTATGTGTTCAGGTTGTGGCGTCTGGTAAGAAAATCGCCAGGGTCGCCATAATAATCTTCGGTTGATCGGTCGTGAATCACCATTGCTTCCTTGCCGGGATTTGAGGGGTCGAGCAGATAGGAAACTGTGCGGCGGTTTTTCCACCAGTAGTCGTATAAAATGGCTACATCGGCTTTTCCCCACAGAATTCCTGAATACCGGTTTTTGGTTTTAGCCAATGAAACTGCTGTGCCTGTAAATGGGGCTTCCAGTAAAAAAACCTCGTCACGGTTTTCCGATTCTATTGCCGGGTCGCCACCATCAAGAGCTTCTGCCCAGCACAGTGAGGCCGGAACATCGCTTCGCCAGGTAATGGATCTTTTTCCTTTCTCCACTGCATCAAATCCTGTGGGAAGCTCCTCAATTAATGGCTTGTTGTAAAAATTGAGCAGAAATTTGCCTTCAGCATCATGTATGTTGTAGGTTACAGGGAATCGCCCTGCAGGGACAATGTAGGAATAGGGTTTGGTGATGGTTTGCACCAGAAGATAGTTGCCATCTGGCGAAAATTGCATGGAGCGATAAATCCCTGAAGGTAAAAAAGCAGTTTTTTTGCCATCGGTTCCAACTTTTATAACTTCTGACTTTACATAATATTCATAGGCTTCCTCATCGGCAGGGTTTCTCAGCAAATCCTGAAAAGTCCTTACCGGAGCCTTGCGTCCGCTGGTTTCCTGAACTGCTGGTCCTGAAGGTAGCTCTTTTTCTGCTGAACGAGGCTTTCTGTCAGCGGACACCGTGAGTACAAGCAATGCATCTGAGCCGGGAGCCCATACATAAGGAAATCCCATTGCTGCATTTACGCCTTCATTCATCAGGCGGGTGGCTCTGCCGGTTGCAATATCAACCAACCATAATTCGATTTTTGAAGCAGTGGTATTGGTGAATGCAAACTTGCTTTCGTCGGGGGAAAAGCTAAAGTCAGATACCTTCATTTTTTCAGGAAGCCCGCTGATTTGTGTTGTTTTTCCAGTGGCAATATCAAGAATCTGAACCCCATAGGTGTAATTTGCCCTTGCCGGCCCGTTGGTTGCCGGGTTTATGCGAAGTCCGGCCAGCCTCACTTCGTCGGCAGCCATTTCTTCAAGCGTTTTAAATGCCAGCCTGTCGAACATAACCATGGTTTGATTGCGCGAATCAATCCTGACTGCGGGCCGGGGTTTGATATCAACCAAATCGAGTATTTCTTTGACTGGCAGCTGGTAAGTTTGGCTGGTTTGTGCAAAACTGAGGTTGGTTGCAATCATAAGGAGTAGAATTAGTCTTTTCATAAGTGAGTTGTTTTGGTTCTTGTTCAGAAATTCAGAACCACAATTTTACAAAATATATTAACGCAGACTGTGTCAGAAAGTATTATTCAGGGTTTATACAATAAGCACAAATGCAAAACCACCGGTAAACTTCAATCTGGCTTGCCGGTGGTCTGCATGTTTAAAGGGCTTTATTTTTTAACAAATTTACCGGTGGCAGTTGTGCTGCTGAAGATGAATTTTACAAAATAAATTCCCGGGCTTAGCTGCGAAAGATTTGTATGCCAATAAAATACCCCTTCGTTATCCGCAGCTATTTTTTCTGTTGCAACAATTCTTCCGGTTTTGTCAGTGATTTCTGCAATACAATGTTTTTCATTGTTCAGGTTTGCGACCACATGTATATAATCGTGAGCAGGGTTTGGGAAAATCCGTAAAGAGTGGTTTTCAGCCGCTTGATAATTGTTGTTTATGCTGTAGCAGTTGCCGGGCAAATTGGCGTCTATCCAATCAAGTCTTTGAAAAATCCAGTTTTTAAGGGACTCAATTTCAGCAGCATAGGTTGGGGGATAAGGCCACGGGTTGGGCCATACATAAACACCCAGTATGGGCCAAACGGTGAAGTTTCGTTGCTGCGATTCATCCAAAAGGGAGGCTACACTGTCTATGTAAGTCTCAAACCATGCGTCGCTGAGGGTATTTACACGCAATTCTTCCCAGCGGCACCTCAGGTTATTCGCAAAAAGGGTGTCTTGCAGCATTCTTTGCCACCAGAATGGAACCTGCCAGTAGTCGTCGGGGCACGGAAACTGATAAGCCCAGCCGGTGAGTTCATCGCCACCGCAATAATTGGCGTTGTGCCAGGCAATATCATAATCCCATACCGGGCCAATGCGTATTTTCCCTCCCAGACTTTCGCGTTGTTTGTGAAGAAAGGTGCTCAAACGATAACCGTCAACGTTCTTACTTATTTCATTTACAAGGAAGTAGTCAATAAAACTATACTCATCAGCATATGCTCTGAAGCCTTCATCAGGATCGTTAAAGTCTGGTCCTGACAGTATGGCTTCAAAGGTATTTACATAATCGCTGATGTATTGTTTTTGCTGAATAGTAATATCATCGGCTTTTGGGTATTCATACTGAAAGAAAATGGTTTGTCCGTTGGGGCTCTGCGGGGGAGGAAACGCCGAAATCCAACCGTCGCCGCCACTTCCGGTAAATTTGTCAACTTTGAAAATATAGCCACCTGTGAGTTCATCGCCGGAGTTCTGGTCCGGTTTTAATTTGGCTATATTTACCCGGTTGGGGTCACGCTTTATTTTTTCAGAGAACACATAAATGCCTTTGTACATCTCATTGATTACAACTTCAACATACTTGTACCGGGTTGAATAATGCCCCATGTTTTGTGATACCTGATATGCCATGGCATTTCTGGCCAGTGTTTTGTCGGTGTAGTTGGCATTCAGAATCCAGTCGCTCTCGGCTGGCATGCCCAGCAGCGAAACATCAATTTCTTCACCATCAATATCCCAGGTTTCAAATCCATAACTTTTTTTGGGGAACATCTGCGAGCTTGAGCCTCTGATTTCTATACCTGCATATCCATTATATACTGGCGTATCAGTAATAAAATTCCTTTCGCCGGGGCCGTTGTCAATAATTTTCATCCCCACCTGAATTTTCGGGTCGTCAAGAATTTCCTGTCCGTAAGTGTCGATAAGGACAATCGGCAGATTTGAGGATTCAAAAACAAAAGGCCCTGTAACGTTTTCGTCAAAGGTTATGCTCCAGTTGAGCAGAGTCCCCTGATCTGCAAAAGCATAAAGGTCGTGTATGTAAAGGTGCCAGGTTCCGTTGCCCTGTCGGCCGTTATTCAGATTGCCCAGCAGTTCCTGAGGTTTAAAAACTCCGGTAAAAGGTGGAATTCCGGCAGCAATTGAAACTGAGGCAGTATCAGAAAATCGGGTTTGAGAATAATTGTCGCCATCTCCTCCATTTGACACCGAAAGCAATACCGATGCCCCGTCGGGAGAGATCAGAGCAATGTACAGGTCGGCATCATAGGGGTGTATTATGTTAACTTTTACTTCGGCAATGCCATGTGCAGTGTTCAACGAAGAAGGCGTGAGGCCCGATACTACAAGTGGAAAAGAAACAGGATTGCCATTGTCGGGTATAGCTCCTCCTGAGCCGTTGAAAACCTGAGCATTCAGCAACATTGACGACAGCCATAAAGGCAAAAGAAAAAGGTAGATTTTAGGCATAAAGGCTAGGATTATAAACTGTTTGCAAAAGAGCTATAAATTTAGGAATTTTTAACATAGAAAAAACTTATTGCAATTGAGCGCTTTTAATGGCTGATTGGCTGAAGCCAAGACCGGGATTTAAGAAAATTATAGACTTGAAAATGATTTTATATAATTGATAATCAATACTTAATAAATATCTAATATGATCAGTAAAATAAATAGTTTACTAATAAACTTCGGAATGTTTCAGTAACATCAACTTGTGTATCCTGCAATAACAGACAGTTATATTCCATATACAGTAGTGGTTAAGCCTGTTGAAAACCTATTTTTTATAACTTTGCGCATCCCAAATCAATCAGTCATGTCAGTTTTCAGCGAGAAATTTACCGGCGAAGGCCTTACCTACGACGACGTTTTACTTTTACCTGCCTATTCTGAAGTGCTTCCGCGTGAAGTTGATACTTCTACCCGGTTTTCAAGGAACATTAAACTGAATATCCCCATTGTTACAGCCGCCATGGATACAGTTACCGATTCGGTAATGGCTATTGCCATTGCTCAGGAAGGTGGCATTGGTGTGCTTCACAAGAACATGTCCATTGAAGATCAGGCCAATGAAGTAAAGCGGGTAAAACGTGCCGAGAACGGTATGATTCTCGATCCGGTTACCCTTAAAGCCGGAGCTGTGGTTGCCGATGCTCTTAATATCATGAAAGAATATAAAATCGGGGGTATTCCGGTGGTTGACAATCAGGGTAAACTGGTGGGAATTGTTACCAACCGCGACCTCAGGTTTGAGCGTAATCCCAAAAGGCCGGTTTCCGAAATAATGACCAGCCAGAATCTGATTACTACCACAGAATTTACCGATTTTGAGAAGGCCGCTGATATTCTGCAGGAGCATAAAATTGAAAAACTTCCGGTGGTTGACAAGGATTATAAGTTGATCGGATTAATCACTTACAAAGACATTATTAAAATTAAAGCCAGGCCAAATGCCTGCAAGGATGAACGCGGACGTTTGCGTGTAGCTGCTGCGGTTGGTGTTACTTCCGATTTGATTGACCGGGTTAAAGCATTGGTTGATAATGGTGTGGATGCAATAGTAATTGATACTGCACACGGCCATTCAAAAGGGGTGATGGATGCTGCCCGCCTGTTTAAAAAACATTACCCTAATATTGATCTTGTGGTTGGCAATGTTGGAACTGCTGATGCCGCCCGCGATCTGATGAAACTTGATATTGACGGAATTAAGGTAGGTATTGGTCCGGGATCAATCTGTACCACCCGAATTATTGCAGGTATCGGAGTGCCCCAGCTTTCTGCCGTTTATGAAGTAGCCAATGCTTTGAAAGGTTCAGGAATTCCGGTGATTGCCGACGGAGGTATTCGTTACACCGGCGATATTCCCAAAGCCATAGCCGCCGGAGCCGACACCATAATGGCAGGCAGCCTGTTTGCTGGTGTTGAGGAATCGCCGGGAGAAACCATCATTTACGAAGGCCGAAAGTACAAAACATACCGCGGCATGGGTTCCATAGAAGCTATGCAGAAAGGCTCCAAAGACCGATACTTCCAGGATGCTGAAGACGATATTAAAAAGCTTGTCCCTGAAGGAATTGTAGGGCGGGTTCCTTATAAAGGTACTTTATCAGAAGTAATTCATCAGCTGGTTGGCGGATTAAAGGCCGGTATGGGATATACAGGGTCTGCAAACATTGCCCAGCTGCAGAAAGCCCGGTTTATTAAAATTACAGTAGCCGGAGTGGCAGAAAGCCATCCGCACGACATTACCATTACCCGTGAAGCCCCTAACTACAGCAGGTAAATTCATATCAGCCACCTGAATGCCTGAAATAAAAGTATTCGGTGGAATCAATATAAGTTTTTCAAAAGTCAAACTACGAATTAAACAAGTTAAAAAAATGAAGAAGTCAGTTTTCGGTGTTATTGCTGTAATGTTTTTCAGTCTGTTGTCAGTAGGTTTTGCGCAGGATAAAGATCCGGTAATCTTAACCGTAGCCGGCGAAAACATTACCCGCTCAGAATTTCTGAATGTTTACCAGAAAAACAATGTAAACGGTGAGGTAATTGACCGCAAATCGCTCGAAGAATATATGGAGTTGTACATTAACTTCAGGTTAAAAGTTAAAGAAGCCGAAGCCAATGGCCTGGATACTGTTAAGTCGTTTATTGATGAACTGGCCGGTTATCGCAAACAGCTGGCTCAGCCTTATATGATTGATGAGGACGTTAACCGCTCGCTTCTCAAGGAAGCCTACGACCGCAAGCTCATCGACATACGGGCAAGTCATATACTGGTGCGTGTAGATCGCAACTCTTCGCCCGAAGATACACTCGCCGCTTACAAAAAGGTGATGACTTTGAGAAAACGCATTACCAAAGGTGAAGATTTTGCCAAAGTAGCTGAAGAAGCCTCTGAAGATCTTTCGGCTCGCGATCGCACTGCAGACGGAAGAACTTTTAAGGGTAACCGTGGAGATCTCGGATATTTCACTGTATTTGATATGGTTTATCCGTTTGAAACAGGAGCTTACAACACACCGGTAGGAGAGGTTTCCATGCCGGTGCGCAGCGATTTCGGATATCATCTTATTTATGTTACCGATCGTAAACCAGCGTTGGGAAGAGTGCAGGTTGCACACATACTGCTGCGCATTCCTGCCGATGCCAAAGCTGCTGACAGCGCTGCTGTTGCACAAAAAGCCCAGGAAGTTTACCAGAAAGCGATTTCAGGAGACGATTTTGCCAAACTGGCAGAGCAATACTCCGACGATAAGTCAACTTCAACCAAAGGAGGCATCTTGCCCTGGTTCGGCGCAAACAAAATGATCCCTGATTTCATAAAAGAAATTTCTGCCCTTAAAAACCTTAACGATATCACCAAACCGTTTGTTACTTCTTTCGGATGGCATGTTGTTAAATTGGTTGACCGCAAAGAAATCGGAAGCTACGACGAAAATGTAGCTGAGCTCAAACAAAGTCTTACCCGCAACGACAGAGCCAAAAAGAGCGAAGAAGCCTTGTTGAACCGTATTAAAAAGGAATATAAGTTTACTGAAAACCTGAAGGCCCGCAACGACTTCTATAAAGTGGTGACCGACAGCGTATTTTCAGGAAAATGGGAAGTGAAAGAAGCAGCCGGACTTAACAAGACTATGTTTACCATCGGACGCCGTAGTATCACCCAGCAGGATTTTGCAGGTTATATCAATGTGAGTCAGCGCAAACGCAATCCCGAAAGCATCACAAAATTTGTAAATGAACTCTACAGTGTCTTTGTTAAGGAAACTTTGCTTGCATTCGAAGATTCTCAGCTTGAATCAAAATATCCGGAATTTAAGGCATTGGTTAAAGAGTACCGCGATGGTATATTGCTTTTTGAGCTTACAGATCAGAAAATATGGTCGAAAGCGGTTAAAGATACTGCCGGCCTTGCTGAGTTTCATGCTGCCAACCGTGATAAATACATGTGGGGCGACAGGGTTGATGCCACTATTTACACTTTTACAGGAAGTGGAAAGGAATTTGTTGATGCGGCCAAAAAAGCACTTGGTTCAGGCATTAGCGATAACGAATTGCTGGAACAATACAACACCGACAGTGAAGTAGTTCTTACCACCGACAGACGCAAATATGCCCGCGGCGAAAGTGAAATGATTGATGCGCTGGAATGGAAGCCGGGCCTTAATCCCGAGGTTGTTGAAGACAATAAAGTTACCTTTGTAAGAATAAACAAACTCATTGGTCCCGAACAGAAAAAACTTGATGAAGCCCGCGGACTGATTACTGCAGATTATCAGAATTATCTGGAGCAGCAGTGGATAGCAGAACTCAGGGCAAAATATCCCTACAAGGTGAATACTGAGGTTTTGTCAACCATTAAATAAGATCGGACTAAATTTTAAAGCGATACAATGACCTCACTTCAGAAACTGCTTTCAGGATTGTTTATGCTGTTTGTACTGGCATCCTGTTCCATCTTTGGTAAAAAAAACACCGAAGATGTGGTAGCAGTTGCTTTTGATAAATATTTGTATCGCAGTGAACTTGAAGGAATAGTCCCGGCAGGCACTGCTTCGCCCGATAGTATTGAAATTGCTCGCCAGTTTATTGACAACTGGGTGAGGCAACAGGTTTTGCTGCATCATGCCGAAAGTAATCTGGAAAAAGAGCAGAAAGATTTTGACAGGCAGCTGGAAAACTACCGCAATTCGCTTGTTATTTATGAGTACGAAAGTGCACTGATTCGTCAGCGGCTCGATACAGTGGTGAGTGATGCTGAAATTCAGTCATTTTACGAAAGCAACATTTCCAATTTTCAGTTGCCTGAGAATATTATCAGGGTTTGTTACGTTAAAATACCCAATGAATCGCTCAATACTCCTCAGGCTAAAAAGGCGAAACAATTGTTGAACTCCAAAAAGCCTGAAGACCGGGAAAATTTGCTTGAACTTTGCGACAAGTCCATGTTTACCTGCCGGCCCGATGATGAAAACTGGGTTAATTTTAATGATTTTATTCGCGAAATGTCGCTTGACATCAGCGATCAGGATGATTTTTTAAGAACTCAGACTTCATTTGAAACTAATGATTCGCTGTTCTCATATTTCATCAGAATTACTGATTACAAGACCCGCGAAAGCACTGCCCCGCTCAGTATGGTTGAGGATAAAGTAAGGAATCTGATACTTAACCGGCGAAAATCTGATTTGCTCAACCGTATGCAGCAGCAGATTTTTGAAGAGGCCATCAAAAACAAAAAAATTGAAATTCTTTAACAGGAGAATCCTGTAACTTTAAATACAAAACAATGAGAAGAAAAACCGCACTCGTATTACTGTTTGCACTGCTTATTTCTCCGGCATTTATTCGTGCTCAGGAGCAGATAATTGACGAAGTGGTTGCTGTAGTCGGGGCCAATTACATTTTGCAGTCAGATATTGAAGCCCAGTATATTCAGTACCGTATGCAGGGAGCCATTAAAGACGCCCGAGCTACCCGCTGCGCCATACTCGAAGACATGCTTTTTCAGAAACTTCTGCTCAATCAGGCTGAACTTGATAGTGTACAAATTACTGATGATCAGATAGAACAAACAATGGATGCCCGTTTCAGGTATTACATTCAGCAGTTTGGTTCTCAGGAAAAACTCGAACAGTTTTATAAAAAACCTTTGCTGCAAATCAAAGAAGAATTCCGCACTTTGGTTCAAGAACAACTTATGGTTGATGAAGTGGAACAAAAACTCACCAAGGACATTAAAGTTACCCCATCGGAAGTGAGAAACTTTTTTAATAAAATACCAACTGATAGTATTCCTATGATTGAAATGGAATATGAAGTTGGACAAATAGTTAAAGAGCCCATCATCAGTAAAGAAGAGATGGAAGCCACCCGGGAAAGGCTCAGAGGACTGAGAGAACGTATTCTGAAAGGTGAAAACTTTGCAGCACTGGCTACCCTTTACTCCGAAGACCCTGGTTCTGCCCGCAAAGGTGGCGAGGTTGGGTTTGTTAGCCGGGGACAGCTTTATCCCGAATATGAAGCCATAGCCTTTTCCCTGAAAAAGGGTGAAGTGTCTGACATTGTAAAATCAAAAGCAGGGTATCATATCATTCAGTTGATTGAACGCCGCGGAGATATGATCAATACCAGGCACATATTGCTCATGCCCAAAATTTCTGACGACGACCTGGCCAGAGCTTCTAAACTGCTTGATAGTGTTGCCAATCTGATCAGGGAACAGAAAATGACTTTCGAGGAAGCCGCTCTCAAATTTTCCGATGACCCCGGCCGCATCAACGGAGGTCTGCTGCTTAATCCAATGACCGGGAATACCTCATTTACAGCCAATCAGCTCGATCCTAAGGTATTTTTTGCCATCGACAAAATGAACGTTGGCGATGTGTCGAAACCTATGGCCATGATCAACGAAGAAGCCAAAAAGACCATTAACCTGTATTATCTTAAAAAAAGAACTGAGCCCCATCGTGCAAACCTTAAAGACGATTATTCTGTTATACAGGAGTGGGCTTTGGGTGAAAAGAAAAACAAAGCCATCAATAAATGGATAGGCGAAAAAATAGGGAAAACCTATTTCAGAATCAACGAATATTATACCGACTGCAGCTTTAAGCACAACTGGGAGTTGCGGTAGTCTTTTTTTTTGAAACAAACACAATGAACCCATATAAATCTGACGTTGAAGCCGTTGATGCTTTAGGTGAAAAATACCGCCAGCTTACCCGCGAAATAGGCAAAGTAATTGTGGGACAGGACGATGTAGTAAAGGATGTGCTCATCTGCATTTTCAGCAAGGGACATGCTTTGCTTGTTGGAGTGCCCGGGCTTGCAAAAACTTTGCTGGTGAACACCATTTCGCGTTCACTGGGCTTGTCGTACAGCCGCATACAGTTTACCCCCGACCTGATGCCTTCCGATATTATCGGCACCGAAATACTTGACGAAAACCGCAAGTTCAGGTTTTTAAAGGGGCCTGTTTTTGCCAATATCATTCTGGCCGACGAAATCAACCGTACTCCGCCCAAAACTCAATCGGCATTGCTCGAAGCCATGCAGGAAAAGGCAGTTACCGTTGCCGGCGAAAGCCATAAACTTACTGAACCTTTCTTTGTACTGGCAACGCAAAATCCTATCGAACAGGAAGGGACCTATCCTTTGCCCGAAGCGCAGCTTGACCGTTTTATGTTCAACATCTGGCTCGATTATCCTACTTTTGAGCAGGAAATAGCAGTGGTTAAAAATACTACTTCGGGCAAAACTTCCGAAGTTTCGGTTGTTCTTTCTGGTGAAGAAATTTCCTTTTTCCAGGATTTGATTCGCCGGATACCTGTGCCCGACAATGTTTATGAATATGCTGTAAGGCTAACAGCACTTACCCGCCCCGGAACACCCCGTGCGCACGATTGGGCAAACCGCTACCTCACCTGGGGTGCAGGCCCGAGAGCTTCGCAATACCTGATTATTGGAGCCAAATGCCATGCTGCCATCAACGGGAAGTATTCGCCGGATATTGAAGATGTGCAGGCAGTAGCCATTAATATCCTGCGCCACAGAATTGTGCGTAATTACCGTGCCGAAGCCGAAGGAATCGGCATCAAACAAATTGTAAACGAACTGATTAAATAACTTGACTCCGGATTAAACGAAACTCTTCACATTATGGAAAACCTTAAACTACAAGACATCATTGACTCCAAACTACTCAATGAGCGCAAAGTTTTTCTTTGGGGACAGGTAGACGACGATTCTGCCAAACATGTGATTGACCGGCTGATGTATCTCGATATGATTGCTCCCGGTCAGGAGATCCAGTTAATCATTAACAGCCCTGGCGGATATGTTACATCCGGAATGGCTATTTATGATACCATCAAAGCCATTTCCAGCCCGGTATCAACCATATGCACCGGTTATGCTGCATCAATGGGCTCCATCATCCTTTCAGCCGGAACCAAAGGCCGCCGTTTTATTCTTCCCAACGCCAGGGTTATGATTCATCAACCCAGTGGAGGTGCCGGCGGACAAGCATCAGACATTCAGATTCAGATGGAAGAAATTTTGAAAACCAAACAAAGAGGTGCCGAAATTCTTGCCGAAAACTGTGGACAAACCGTTGAAAAAATCATGAAAGATTTTAACCGCGACTACTGGATGTCGGCAGACGAATCGGTTGAATATGGCATAGTTGATGCCAGAATTGAAAAACTGACTTAACTCTGCCATTCCAGGATTGCAGTGCCGCAGGAAATACATTGGTAATGCCTGCTGTTCTCAGGTGCAATCTTTTCACCTCTCTTATTCTCTGAAGTATTTAAAATAAAACTTCAGGAAATGCGTTAATTCTTTTTAAATATTTTATCTAAGCGTTTCATCGCATTAAAGGGCTCAATATGAATATTCCAAAGCCAGGCAGGAAATTCTGGTACATTTTTCCGGCCGTAGTCATCGCAGTATTGGCTTCGTGGTACTATTTTTCCAAAGATAAAAATCAGGGGCCAACGGTTGTCTCTGCAGTACAGTTTGGTGATTTCTCCATCAATGTAACCACCAGCGGTGAGCTTGAAGCCAAAAACTCCGAAAACATTCTGGGCCCTCCCGGGCTCAGGGAAGTGAGGATATGGCAGGTTCAGATCAGCGATATCATTCCTGAAGGCTCAATTGTAGATTCGGGGCAGTATGTGGCTACGCTTGACCGCACCGAAATTACCAACCGCATGAAAGACCTGGAAAGCGAGCTGGAAAAACTTGAGTCGCAATATATAAAAACCAAGCTCGATACTTCCATGGATATGCGAGCCGCCCGCGAAGAGCTCATCAATCTGAAGTATGCACTGGAAGAGCGTCAGATTACGGTTGACCAGTCTATTTATGAGCCGCCTGCAACTCAGCGACAGGCGCGCATTGAGCTTGAAAAAGCCCAGCGTGCCTACGAACAGGCCAATAAAAATTACAAACTCCGCACAGATAAAAACAATGCCAACATGCAGGAGGTGTATGCATCTTACTCGCAGGCCCAGCGCAGGCTGGAGCAGATCCGCGAGGTACTGCAGGGATTTACCGTTACTGCCCCAAAGCCCGGAATGCTTATTTATAAACGCAACTGGGATGGTTCAAAAATGGGAGTTGGCTCTACCATGAGTTCATGGGATAATGTGGTGGCAACATTGCCCAATCTGAATGAAATGATTTCAAAAACCTATGTCAACGAAATAGACATCAGCAAGGTTAAAACAGGACAAAAGGTTGAAATTGGAGTTGATGCCTTCCCCGAAAGGAAATACACAGGAGAGGTAACCGAAGTGGCCAATATTGGTGAGCAAATGCGCAATTCAAACGCCAAGGTTTTTGAAGTAAAAATCAGGGTGAACGAATTTGATTCCATACTTCGCCCTGCCATGACTACCAAAAACATCATTAATACATCGGTAATTCCGGGTGTAATGTTCCTGCCCATTGAATGTGTGCACACTGCCGACAGCATCTCGTTTGTTTACAGAGTGAGCGGGCAATACAGGCAGCAGGTAAAAACAGGTGCTGCCAACGAAAACCAGATCATCATTACAGAAGGTCTGAAGGAGGGCGACGAAGTGTATCTGTCGCCACCCGATAAAGCCATTGAATGGAAACTCGAAAAACTTTGATTTTTTCGAATGAATGGCAAAGCCTTTCTTTTTTTTAAGGGTAAGGATATTCATAGCATCGAAATGTAAATCAACCAGTTGCAGCGTGAAAAAAATAAAACCGCATGAAGAATAAGCTCAATCTTGAACGCCGGCTTTATATTCTGAATATTGCCCTGGAGGCTGTTTTTGCCAATAAATTCAGGTCAATGCTTACTGCATTGGGCATTATATTCGGTGTTGCTGCAGTAATTGCCATGCTTGCCATTGGCAATGGTGCACGGCAGGAGATTCTTGAGCAGATGAAATTGGTGGGTGTGAATAATATCATAATCATGCCTAAAGACAATTCAGAGAACCAGTCGGCTGAAGAAGAAGAGGCCAAAGGAAAAACAGCCAGTAAGAAATTTTCTCCCGGACTTTCGCTTATGGATGCCAGAGCCATTGCCGAGATTATTCCAAGTGTGGCCAAAGTAAGCCCCGAGGTAGTTTACGAATCTGTAATTATTTCGGAAGGACTGAGCACTTACGGAAAAGTAAGTGGGGTAACCCCTGACTTTTTTGATGTGTTTTCGCTTACCCTCGAGCGTGGCGAAATGTTTAATGATGAACAGCTGCGCGATGGCAAAGCGGTTTGTATATTGGGCGCAAGTATAAAGGCCAAGCTTTTTCCCAATTCCGATCCTATTGGCCAGCACGTAAAATGTGGCAATGTCTGGCTTAAGGTGGTAGGAGTGCTGCAAAACCGTGCGGTAGCAGCCGATGTTTCAGAAAATCTGGGTATAAGCGATTACAACAATCAGGTGTATGCACCCATTCAAACCATACTGGTACGTTACCGCGACAGGTCGGTGATTACAACTTCCATGGTAAGGGGAGGAGGAAGCAGTGCAGTATTCATGGACGATGCCATGGTTTCGTTCAGCTCTTCAGGCAGCGGAGGCGATGGACTGAGCAATCAGATTGATAAAATAGTGGTTCAGGTTAAGGAAACCGAACTGATAAACCCCACTTCCGAAATTATTCAGCGGATGATCAGCAGAAGGCATTCAGGCGTTGATGATTTTGAGATTAAAGTACCCGAATTGCTGCTTAAACAGGAACAGCGAACCAAAGACATCTTTAACATCGTGCTCGGTGCCATTGCAAGCATTTCACTCATCGTGGGCGGAATAGGCATTATGAACATCATGCTGGCATCGGTAATGGAACGCACCAAGGAGATTGGAATTCGCATTGCTACTGGTGCCACTCGCAAGGATGTTATATTTCAGTTTCTGGCAGAAGCTACACTCATCAGTCTTTCCGGTGGAATTATCGGAATATTTCTGGGGCTCGCACTCGCCCGCATCATTATGGAAGTAGCCGATATTCTTACCATAGTATCACCTGCTTCAATTGTGATATCCTTTGGGGTTTCGGCTACGGTTGGTATCCTGTTTGGATATATGCCTGCGAAAAAAGCAGCCTCGCAGGATCCGGTGGCATCACTCAGGTATGAATAATCTGTCTTGAAGAAAAAGATTCAAATCAATAAACCGATATACGGATGAAGATTTACAAGATACTCCTCTTAACCGCATTTGCCCTCTTGGCATATGCCCCTGCCAAGGCTCAGAACAACAATGTCCGTATGCTTTCTCTGGCCGATGTGGTTGAAATTGCCAAACGGCAATCTCCGGATGCCCTTTCGGCACAGCATCGTTTCCGCAGCAGCTACTGGCAGTTCAGGAACTACAAAGCTGGTTTTATGCCAATGCTTACCCTGGATGGCACATTGCCAAGCCTGAGCCGGAGTATTGAAAAAATTACAACCCCTGAAGGTGATATCTTTTCCGAACGCAACCTGGCCAGCTATTCAGCAGGGCTTTCACTAACCAAAAACATAGGACTTACCGGAGGGCAGATTTTTCTGAATTCAGACCTTCAGCGCATTGACCTGTTCAAGGATAGTGTGCTTACCTCTTACCTGTCGTCGCCGCTGAACATTGGAATCAGTCAGCCGCTTTTCAATTACAATCCTTTTAAGTGGGCTAAAAAAGTTGAACCATTGCGCTACAACGAAGCAGAACGCCGCTATCTGGAAGATGTGGAGCAGGTATCAATAAACGCCTCTTCATTGTTTTTCAGTCTGCTTGATGCACAGATCAGGCTCAAAATCCAGCAACTGAATCTTGCCAACAACGACACGCTTTTTCAGATTGCAAGGGGAAGGTTCAATATTGGTACCATTGCTGAAAATGAGCTGCTTCAGATTGAGCTTAGTTTGCTCAATGCCCGTTCGGCGGTTGAGAGTGCAACACTTGAGGTGCAGATGAAAACTTTCAGCCTTAAAAGTTTTCTCCGTTTACCCGATGAAATGTCTATTGAACTGATTGCCCCTCCCGGCCCTGAAGCTCCGGTGATTGATGCACAGCTTGCAGTTAGTGAAGCCCGCGAAAACCGTTCGGATGCACTTGCCTTTGAACGGCGCATGATTGTTGCCGAAAGTGCAGTTAACAAGGCAAAAACCGAAAACCGTTTCAATGCGAATCTGTATGCTGTATATGGCCTTACCCAAAGCACATCAGATTTTGCAGGTGTTTATAAAAATCCTCAGGATCAGCAGCGATTGGTACTTGGCTTGCAGATTCCTATTCTTGACTGGGGTTTAACCCGCGGTAAAATCAAGCTGGCCGAGTCTGACCGCGATCTTGAGCGTACTGCTGTACAGCAGCAGATGATTGACTTCGACCAGGAGATTTTTCTTAAGGTAATGCAGTTCAACATGCAGCGAAACCAGCTGGCCATTGCTGCCAAAAGCGATACCGTTGCTGTAAAACGTTACGAAGTCACAAAACAGCGTTATCTGATAGGTAAGATCGGTATAATTGACCTCAACCTTGCACAAACAGAAAAGGACAATGCCCAGCAGGGGTATATCTCAGCCCTGTCGTCTTACTGGCGCAGCTATTATGAGTTGCGTAAACTTACCTTGTACGATTTTGTAGCAGGCCGAAGAATTCTCTTTAATTTTGAGGATGTGCCGGATGTGAATTAAGACATTTTCAACTTTTTTAAGTTAAAATTTCATTTGTTAAAACCGCTGAATTCATGTAGGTTTGTGCAACATTTGAAGTTGATTTATGCCAGGTGATATTCCTTTTTCCGTAATCATGTTTGCGTTTGGCCTTACGCTTTTTGCCGGATTGTCCACTGGCATTGGCGCGGCCGTGGCGTTCTTTGCCAAAAAGACCAATACCAGGCTGCTTTCTACATCGCTGGGATTTTCGGCAGGAGTT
>JANJXJ010000031.1 GCA_024709105.1 Lentimicrobium sp.
AATAATCCAATAAGGTTTTTGGATCCAGATGGGAATGAAATAGTTGATGCAAATGGCAAGAAAATAACATACTCAAAAGAGAAGGGATGGTCTTCAAATGCAACTGAAGATGTTAAAATTATTCATCAATCCTTAATGCAAACTGAAACAGGAACTGAACAGTGGAATAAGGCATATTCATCAGATCGAAAAATGTTTTTTAAAATTTCCGATGAAACTAAAAAAGAGAATGGAATTACAAGAAGAGAATTTTCTCAAAATATGGAATCAAGAGAAGTATACTTAGATAAAGGTAAAGTACAAGAAATATTTATCTATAAGGGTACTCTTGAAAATGATGGAGATTATAGATATAAAGGCTTATCACTTCGCGAAAAAGTGGGTGTAGTTGCCGGTCATGAAATTGAGCATGCCACCAATGAACAGAATATCAAAGAAGAAGCACTTAATATAAAATTTGGTGGAAATATTTACGATATTGAAAAGATTCCAAACGAGATTGGTAAAAAAATAGTAAAAGAAAGTAAATCTCAGATTATAAATAAAATGGAAGCTAAACCAGCATTTATCACTAGAGAGAGGAATTTATAATGGCCAAAAATATTTTGCAGTTATTAGGGTTTATTCTTCTAACAAGTTACTGTACAGCCCAGGAATTTTCTAATGTTGTAGATTCTCTAGGTTATAAACAAGGCAGGTGGATTGAATATAAACCTTTGCCAACCAGAATAGTTAAAAATGGCTTAGAAATTTATAGCTCAGATTCTTCAACTTCTTATTTTCAAGACCTATATTTTTATGAAGGCGAATGTTACCTGGAAAAGCAAGTAGGTGAATATAAGAATGGTCTTCGGGAGGGACCGTGGACACTTTATTGGCCAAGTGGAAATCTCAAGGGAAATATAAATTATTTGCAAGGGATTCCATTTGGTGAATTCACCATATATTATGAAAGCGGCACTCCAGTAATGAAGGGAAATATCTCATATAGTTGTAATTCTAAATATGAGGCTTACGATGAGAATGGCAATCTGATCAGAGTGATAGAGGGTGTGCCTGAAGGATTGATAAAAAATTTTTAATAAATATGCATATTCAATTTGTGGAAAAATTTTGAATGGTCAAAGATAATAATTTTGACGAAGGCAGTGTAATTATGGATGGAACCAATGTTTATTTTACTGAGGTCCACCTCAAGGACCACCTCGGCAACACCCCCCGCTAAGCGGAATTTGCAATTCCGCTATAAACACAGCCCGACTAATCGGAATATGCAATTTCGCTTTTTACCACATTCAATTTCCACACAGCTATGTGGAATATGCAATTCCGCATAAGTGCCATTTAATTTCCAATCCAAAACAACGAATTACCCCATCAAAGCACAAATACACGCTCAAACATCACCACCAGATATTTTGGAAAAATAAAACACCGCATTTAGAAAAGAAATATTCCTTACTTTTATAACCAGTAAATCGCATTTAGTTTGATAATATGCCAGGCCAGCAGCAGGAGAAAGCCTTTAATTCATTATCAGGATTTTACAAGGAATCATTGTGTTCCAGTGTGCTCGGCAGCACCGGTATTGCCGATGCCACTCAGGCAGCAGTATATGAAAACGCCCAGAAAAAAGGCGAAACCCTGCAAAACAGTTTTACATTGTACCCTTCAGGCATGGTGGTTGCACGTCTCGATCCGGTAGAAAACCGGCTAACCTATACCAAACATTACTACTCGGGCACACAACGGCTGAGCAGTAAAATTGGCACTACCACGAACCTTGGTGAGTTTTTGAGTGAGTGGACCCTCACCTCTAATACCAACGAACTGCCGGTAAATCCGGTGGCTCTCAGCCAGCAGCAATTGCGTATAGCCGAACTAGGGTTAAACAATGTTTTGAGCAAACTCCAGATTAATACCACAACCGAAGCGGGAGCAGAAGCCTCCCCCTCCATCCCCTCCTTCCTCCACGTCGGAAACGAACCCAATGCCTACTACTTCCATGCCGACCATTTAGGCAGCACCACCGCCATAACCGATGCCAACGGCTCACTTACCCAGCATGTGCTGTATTTTGCTTATGGAGAGCAATTTGTTGGTGAACACCGCAACAACACCAACAGCCCCTACTTGTTTAACGGCAAAGAACTTGACACCGAAACCGGCCGCTACTACTACGGCGCACGCTACTACGACCCAAGGGTGAGTTTGTGGATTGGGGTGGATCCGTTGGCGGGGAAATATCCTGTTTCTAGTCCTTATGCATACTGTCTAAATAATCCGATTATGTTGGTGGACCCTAATGGGAAAGAAATAATTGACGGTAAAGGGAATAGAGTAGAAGTATTCTACAAGAAAAATAGTGATGGAAAATATGATATTTCATTTAATTTTGTTCCAAACACTAGTCAGGAAACAAAAGATAGTTTTATGGAACATGGAGGTTATATCTTATCAGGGATGGTTGAAATAGAATCAGGTAGAAAGTATATTGATGAAGCAAATAATTCAAAAGAGAAAATTCACTTAGTTGTGATTAGAGGCAACGAAAATGAAGCAAGGATTAGCAAAAATGGTGAAGTAATAGGAGGATCTACTTTAGATAGGAAAAATAAAGGAGAGTACAAGTTTACTCAAATAACTATGTACGAAGGATCGGCTAAATATTGGGTGAAAAAAAATAAGTTTAATCAAAACAAACTTAGTGCTTTTCAAAAATTGATTACTAATGCTATTCATGAATTTCATCATGCTATTTCTGAACTTGATATTTCAGCAAGGAAGGAAAATAGGCGACTGACCAACAAAGAACATAAAGGAGCTTATGAAGCAGGGAAGAAAGCTGCCTTTGAATTTGGAATTTTAAATGGAGCTTATGAATAAAATACTTCTCCTTTTATTGATCTATCAATCAATTCTTGCATATTCAGCTAAAGCACAAGATGCAACTGATTCTTTGTTTGCTGTTTTTGTTAATAGTGAACTTTTTAATGAAGTCATTGTTCCCGAAATGGAGGCAGCAGGGTATGAAATCTTTACAATCTTCGGTAAAGATACTCTGGTTAGTGATTTTGGTTTTCAGAATATATACAATAATGAATTTTATATAATTAGAGAGTCAGGTATTTGGGAAATTGGCGTGGTTACAAGCCATCGAATTGACAGTTTTCTATTTTTCAAATACAATAATCGTTACTATATTGAAAATAGTTATGATTTTGAATTAATAATGAAACGATTTAACTGGTTTAGTAATAAAGCTAAATTGACCAAAGAAGAGAAAATTATATATTTATTTGGATTGGTTAAGGTATTTAATTCATGTTATGATTATCCGGTTGATTGCATTCAAGATTGTTACAAATTCAGGAATTAGTTGATAATAAACTAATGCAACCATAATTTGCAATTCCGCATAAAGCACCCTTAAACTTATTTCGTATCTTTGTACAAAACAAATTGTTATGAAGTTTGTAGATCCCAAAAACGATGTAATATTCAAAAAAATATTCGGGCAACATCCTGATATTTTAATGAGTTTCCTTAATTCCATGCTTCCTTTGGCTCCCGGGCAGGAAATTGTGGAACTGGAATATTTGTCGCCCGAAATGATTCCTGAGACCTTTCTTGAAAAATTTACCTCGGTAGATGTGCGCTGCAAGGACAGCAAAGGCCGTCAGTTTTTGGTTGAAATGCAGATGAACTGGACCACCGCTTTCAAACAAAGGGTGTTGTTCAATGCCTCAAAGGCTTATGTAACACAAACCGAAAAGGGATTTCATTACAGCAATCTCAAGCCTGTATATGCCCTGAATCTAATCAATCAAAACTACCGGCCCGATAGTAATGAAT
>JANJXJ010000037.1 GCA_024709105.1 Lentimicrobium sp.
ATAGCATCTGTAACCGACCAGTTAACATTACCGGCATGTTGCCATGGGTGTGTAAGGAAATTACCCGATTCAAAATCTTCGATGATCTGTCCTGCAACCCAGGCATATTCCTGCTGCAGTATGGTTTGGGTTCCCTGCATCAGCGAAAAAGTAAAAATCAGTGGCAGGCCTTGTGGCGTTTCGGGCGACAATTGCATGTTTTCGAAGGCAAAAATATGTTGTGAGAGTGCATCTACAACTACAGGCCCGGCATTAGGCCCGGGAATGGAAACAAAGCTGCTGTTGCATGAAACAGAGGCTGTCAGCTCCTGACTTGCGGCATGGCCCTCATTCAGCACGGTAATGTTCAGGCTGAATGTTTCACCCGGATCGGGAATGTGGTTGTTGTTGCCCGAATCATCGTTAATCACCGCTGAACCCGCTTCCATTGCCGGTGCAGCAACATTGATCTGAAACGCTGAAAGCCAGGATTCGTCACCAGAGGTCGCGGTAACTGTAAATTCAACAACATGATTATCGGGAATATCTGATGCTATTTCAAAAGAAAAGCCTTCGCGTGTGGAAGTGCCTCCGGCTTCAATGGTTCCGAATGCTTCGGTGTTATCGGTAATGATTATAAAGGAATCGTTTGTTGAGATAGATGCCTGAACATCAGCAGCTACCGCCATGCCGATATTCCGCAGAGTAAGTTCAAGACTTATGGTTTCACCATAATCGGCTTGCCCATTGTTGTTTCCGGCCGCATCATTAATTTCGTGGCTTTGATAAACCACATAAGGAGTACTACCGCTTACAATATTCACAGGATAATAAACGGGCAGGCAATTATACCCTGAAATTACAAGCTGAGCATCTCCAGGAGTAGTGATGATGGGATCAATAACAACTGTAGCAACTCCTGATGAATTTGTAGTGCCAACTCCATACAACATTCCATTCATCAACAAAACAGCAGTAAGTCCTCTGGCAGGTTGTCCGCCGGTAGTTACGGTAACTTCAAATTGAGAAGCGCCTGTAGTTATTGTGCCGGGGTAAGTGGTTGCTATGGGCAGAGGCTCATTGGTCCACACTGCCATTACAGGATCTCCAAGCACATTGCAGTCGTAAAAGCACCAGCGCAAAGCACCTTCTTCCCATTGGCCCGGGGCATTTACCCAGGGAGCAGTGGCAGCTTTTGATTCCATGTGAGCACGGCCAATGCGATTGAGACTGTCAGTAAACAGTGCGTCGGTAAATTCGCGGTGAATATGTGCCGAGGGGCCTTCGGTCTGTCCTTCATTAAACCATCCGTAACGCGAATTGCCAACAAATGCGGCAGCAAAATTGTCAATGGAAACCATCTTCTCGGCAATACAATCACTCACATCAAAAGCACCGCAAATGCAGCCATGAGTATACACCACCGGGTAATTATGCGTGGTACCGTTCACCCCTGAAAAGTTGGAGTTGGTGATGTCCCAGATGTTGAATTTCATCACGTAATCCTGATTGGCATGCCCCACGTGGTGTACAAAGTTTCTTCCGGCATTGATGGAATTCATCAGGGTGTATTTATCCCATTCTGATTCTTCATCGTACAATCTCTCAAAGTTGTGATTCTCAGGGATACCGGTAGTGGTGTAACCATTGTCGCTGCGGGTGCCGATAAGCAGTTCAAGATAATCGCTTCCCCAGGTATCGGGATTGTAATACAGGTTTTCGCCGGCCAACAGGGGGTTGCGCAACTCACCGGTTACCGGCTGATTCTGATAACGTGTGGTTTTGTTGAGCATGGCAGCCAGCTCGGTGGTGTTGCTGAACGACATGCGACCAACCGAAATCTCGGGCAAAAGGTCATCTTCACCTATTTCTCCCCAAAGATTATTGCCATTGGTATTCCAATTGCCATCAAGCGCTGAGTAATAAAGATCAGAAGGTATATTATTGTCGGTATAAACGCTTGAGGATTGCACCGAACAATAAAATCCGCGGTAAGGCACATGTTCAACGTCGCCGGCCAGCACCACATGCTCAATACCACGATTCTGGTACTGATCTGTGATGTAGTTTCTGATTTTCTCCGGCATGTCAGCTCCGCTTGCATTGGCCTGTATAAACTCTGTGGTTGCAGTCTGGGTTTTTAATCCTCTGGGCAGATAAAGCTGTACCAGTGGTTCCAGTGAGGCACTGAATGATTGAGGGGTTATGATGAGAATCTGATAATCATTGGTAGATGCCCTGGATGACTGGTGTGGATAAAGAGCGGCAACTTCTTGATTTTGTGCATTTTTTAATGCAGCACGGTTAATATTTGCCGAATGGCTGAGATTTTTCAGGGCTTCGCGGCCTTTGGTGGTTTCGCGGGTTTGAAGGGTAACTGTAAGCGTTTGGTAATATCTGATGCTTCCTTCGGCAGGATTATAAATTACCGGAGTAATGACGGTTTGTGCATACGCAAAGCCATTCTGAAAGTGAGTGCTTAGTTGGCCATGGAATTTTGCAGGGTAATCTTTGTTGCTTTCGTAAATTTCGCTGTTTTCAGAAAAAACTGGAAATCCCGGCTCAGACAAAGGGCGGGCAAAACCTGCTGGCTGAAGTTTAAAAAATCCCGGCAAGGTAACTTCATCTGAACCGGTAACTGTAATATTTACCGCTTCATGCCCCGGAGTAATCAGGAGATTAACACTTTTAAACGGGAGCAGTGGCTCTCCGGGTTTGGCCTGCTGCAAAGTATTCTCAAATACTATTTGTTGCAGTGCAGCGTTGATTTTAACTTCCGGATTGTCAAACCTGTAGATAAAAGAGGTGGTTTGAGCCTGAAGCATTGTTGAAACAAACAATGCAGCGAGAATAAGGAGTTTTTTCATTTTTGATGCGGCTAAGCGCCGGCTTGTTGTGTGAAATGCAAATACAAAGATAGGGTTAAAATGCTGAATACAGGCAGGTTAAATCAAAAAACCATGTCACCTGATTATGAATTTCCTGAAAACAAACGAACCGTCGTTCAATTCGGCTTTTATGGTGTAAATTCCGGGAAGAAAATGAGCAGTCCTGATCAATACTTCAAACTCATTCACCTTCTGAATTTCAATGTTGAGCTCACTTCCGGAAAGATTGGTGATTGCTGCATTTTTTATTCCTGAACCATTTTCAACCGAAATTCTTACCCATTCTCCTGCCGGATTCGGATAAACAAGTAGTTGTACAGATTTTTTGTAACCAGCTGATTCGAGAAAATCGAGATACAAATCAGCAGTAGTAGTATCTCCCGGTGTTACCATAACATCTTCGGCACAACCATAAAGGCCATAAACATAAAATCCCGGTTTATCTCCGCAAACGGTAACCCTTCCGGTATCGGCTCTGATGGTAAATTGCCCGTATTCATCACTTATGGTCTCAAATTCGCCGCAGGTAATCAGCGCATCGGCTACAGGATCAACACATATTGCCGGGCTTGAGCAATATACCACACCACTTATCCATCCTGTGGAATCCACAGGGGGCACTCTTACAATGCCTTCGATTGCATCCAGATCAAACCCGGCATTGGCCACCTGAGATTGCCCGTCGCCATCGTCGGTAATTTTAAAATAGCGTGCTTCGGCAAAAAGAGTTCCTGCAAGGTCAAATGCCTTTGTGCCGTTTCCGGCTCCCAGCATCCGCCAGGGCCCGTCGGGTGAACCCGAAGCATAAAGACTGTAACCTTCGGGGGTGGCATCGTTTTCATGAACAATAACATCATCACCTTCGCCATTTACCACAGGCGTTCCCATATCAAAAACAGCCCAGCCAAAGCGCCCGATTGAGTACTGAATGGCATCAGGCGGACCCAGAGCAGCGGGAGTAAATCCCTCATCCGATGGGTTGTTATTCGGAATGTATGAACTGATGATTGATTTTGCATAATGCCCCGTTGCAGGTTGCATCTGAACATCCACAATAGTTGACTGCAAATCATTAACAACCACTCCGTTTATCAGCTGTGGTTCATATCCATTGGCTACAACTTTAAGGCTGTAGGTGCCGGCTGTAAGAAATTTATGAAAACCACCGGTAAGTGGCTTGTTGTAAACCGGATATAAATTGTTTACAAAAACCGTGGCAGCCACAGGCGCTCCGGTTACTGCATCGGTTATGTTTCCTGAAATGCCAAAAGCCGCATACTCACACATGGCAAGCATTGAAGGCTTGTTTTTAAGATAAATGGGAACAATCTGCGAGGCAGGAGGTTGCTTGCTTACCGAAATTTCAACCGACCAGCTTATGGTTCCCATAGCACCATAACCATTATCCTTGGTGCTTCCATTTATGGGATACATGCCTGAATAACCCTGCTGGTTGGGAATGTTGGTGTATCCTGATACATCAGCATAAACCGAAGAAAGATAAAGATGCTGGGCATGGTCGGGAGTTTGCGCTTCGCGATAGCTCCAGGGGAAACTGATAAATTCTATTCCGCTGTGATAGCTGCAGTGTATCACCATGGGATGATTGACAAGTATATCCCTGAGTATTTTTGTTTCAGGCTGGGAAAAGGCAGAAGGGCTGTTTCCTTCTCCATTCCACATAAATCCACTGTCGCGGTTAATGTCAACTCCCGGTTGATTGTAACGACTCATATTTCGTCTGCCATAAGGATTCAGACAGTAAATGATCCAGATTTCGGTATTGTCAACCAAGCCGGTGATGTAAGTATCTGTGGTGTAATTCAGACAAAGGTCGCGGGCAAAGCGAATCATATTTTCTGAACCACCCACCTCATCTCCATGAATCCCTCCGTCGAAAAGCACTCCGGGTTCATTTTCGTCTGTTTCGGGATTATCGCTTATTTTGAGCGCATATATCATATCGGAGTTGCTGGCTAATCCCAGAGGTACTTTTACACAAATATCAGGAAAATTTGCGGCCAGGCTATCTGCGATATCATCCAGCTCATCTACTGTGTAATAACCGGAAGGAACACCTCTTGAGCCAAAAGAGAGCGACCACTGATTCAGGTCAGCAATTTCAATTTCATAGTTAATCCCGCGTTCCGAAATTCCTTTTAGTTCCTCAGGAGTAAGATAGCAGCGCAGAAAATCGCCGGCATAATCGGCATTGATTCCGGCCTGATGCAGGTATTCAAGACTTTCTGAGCTTTTTGCAAAAACTTTCACCTGCATTTCGTTGCTTCGCCAGGGCGACTGAGCACTCAGGAATAAGCCCGATGCAAGTAACGCAGTAAGGAAGTAGTATTGTAAAGATTTCATTGTACTGCCCTTAGTTTGTAAGAAGGGCATAAACGTATAAAAAATATCAATCTGAATGCGAATTTTACACCGGAATTTTGGCAATTTATTCCGGGTATTCCTGAATTTAGCCTTCGCGGTTAAAATAGGGACTGCTGAAAACTCCGTCAGGAGTTTCACTGTGATATGGGACATTCCGATACTTCGGAAACCCCCGGTGCGGCTTGCCCAACCAGGGGTTAATGGATCGGCAAATAAAAACAACCCTGTTAAGGGTTGCCCTTTATTATGGGGGAACCCTTAACAGGGTTCTCTATTTCAGGTCGTATTGAATAACCCCCAATTGCATTGGGGGTTATGCATGGGCAATCCCTACGGGATTTTCCATCTTCAGTTCATTGTAGGGTGCATGAGAAAATGAGACAACCCCGGTGCGGCTTGCCCAACCAGAGGTCAATGGATCGGCAAACAAAACAACCCTGTAAGGGTTGCCCTTTATTATGGGGGAACCCTTACAGGGTTCTGTATTTCAGGTCGTATCGCATAACCCCCAA
>JANJXJ010000045.1 GCA_024709105.1 Lentimicrobium sp.
TCTCCAGGCAAATCTAGGATTGAAGTTTTTGCCTTTTTTCGCCTGATTGTCAGACTGAATGAAAAAGGTAAGCCCAAAAAGAAGTGCAAAAATGGCAAATGCTTTGCCACCAAAAAGAAAGAACATAGAGTCCCAAATGGCAAAATCCAGTGTTTTTAGCCATGCCGGAAGGTGATCAGGTTGAAAATACAGGTCAAAATGCTCTATGTTATGCAGCAGCATTATGGCTGCAATGGCAAAACCCCTGAGGGAATCTACAACATCAAGTCTTTCAGTTCTCAATTTTTGGGAGATTGTATTTCTTAATGAAAAAGCGGGATTTACTGACACTGGTAAATCCCGCTTTTTTTAATCAATTCATATTTTTGCTGATAAGGATTGGTTTGAGGCAAACTATTCGGTAAGTTCAAAAGTACCTTTGAGAGGAAGGTTGTTTGACGCCGGGCCCACAAACACCTCGAACTTTCCAGCTTCAGGTCCAAAAGTTTTATCAAGCCTGTAAAATGCAAGATCCCCGGGTTTGATTGTAAAAGTAACTTCTGTTTTCTCTCCTTTTTTTATCAGTACTTTTTCAAAACCTTTGAGTTGTTTCAACGGGCGAGATACACCATTGCCAATCAAATCGCGTATGTAAAGCTGTACAACTTCTTCGCCGTCGTATTGGCCGGTGTTGGCAATGGTAGCTTTTATCTCAATCGTTTCTGACATTGAGATGTTGGTTTTGCTGAGCGAAAAGTTGCTGTATTCAAAAGTTGTGTAGCTCAATCCGTAACCAAAAGCAAAAAGTGGTTCGTTGGGGATGTCGCGGTATTTTGTACCAAAACCGAAAGGATCAGGATTGTTTGGTCGGCCGGTTGGAAGTTCTTCATAAAAAACCGGGATCTGGCCTACATGGTATGGGAAAGATGCAGGAAGTTTAGCTGAGGGATTGTATTTGCCAAAAACCACATCGGCAATGGCATTGCCCGACTCTGACCCCAGGAGCCAGCAGTTGAGTATGGCATCAGCATGCTCCACAGCATCGGTAAGTACGAGTGGACGACCGGTAAATAGTGCGAGAATTACCGGTTTGCCGGTTTTTTTTATTTCCCTGAGCAATTCTACCTGAAGTCCTTTGAGTGAAATGTCGGCATAGCTGCGGCATTCTCCCGACATATAAGCAGTTTCACCCAGCGCAACAATTACTGCATCGGCTTTCTTCGCAGCCGAAATGGCCTCAGCAAAGCCGCTTCTGTCGTTGTTGTTAATTTCAACAGGAGAGAAAAAAGTGTGCGGATAATTGGTGGTTAGTTTACAACCTTCGGCATACACAATTTCAAATTTGTTTTCTGCAGCCTTGGTTATGCCTTCGAGCAGAGAAACAGCGGTATTCGGGTCGGAATTGCCCCTCCAGTTGCCTAATGGAGCATCTTTGTCATTAGCCAGGGGTCCGATTACTGCTATTCTTTTAATTTTATCAGTTATTGGAAGCACATTGTTTTCGTTTTTGAGCAAAACAATTGATTTTTTTGCTACATCGCGGCTGGCGGCCAGATGATCGGGATGGAGAGTAAGCTCTTCCTGCCTTTTTTTATCATGATATTGATAGGGGTTAGTAAACAGGCCAAGTTTATATTTTATTCTCAGCACACGTTTAACCATTTCATCAATCTGAGAGATCGTGATTTTTTTGTCATCAATAAGTTTTTGGCCATAATCAAGGTACAGGCGCCCCATCATATCCATATCCACCCCTGCATTTAATCCGCTGAAAGCTGCGTCATAAGGTGTTTCTGCCACACTGTGGGCCATGAGTTCGGTAACAGAGGTCCAGTCAGAAACTACAAATCCATCAAAACCCCATTCATTGCGAAGTACATCGGTTTGAAGCCACTTGTCGCCGGAAGCGGGAACTCCGCCATTGGTGTTGAAAGCAGACATAAAAGTGGCTACTCCGGCATCAACAGCAGCTTTGAATGGTGGCAGATAAACTTCACGCATCATTCTTTCTGACATATCGGCCATATTGTAGTCGCGGCCACCGTAAGCAGCACCGTAAGCGGCAAAGTGTTTGGCACATGCGGCAATGGTGCCTGCTTCCGAAAGGTCGTCGCCCTGAAACCCTTTGATTCTGGCTATTGCGGCCTGTTCTCCCAAAAATACGTCTTCACCGGCTCCTTCCATAATTCTGCCCCAGCGTGGATCTCTTGAGATGTCAACCATGGGTGCAAATGTCCAGTGAATGCCATTGGCTGAAGCCTCTGTCGCAGCAATCCGGGTGCTGAGCTTCATGGCTTCCCTGTCGAAGCTTGCTGCATCTGCCAAAGGAATGGGAAACATGGTTTTGTATCCGTGGATTACATCGTAACCGAAAATAATCGGTATCCCCAGCCTCGATTCTTCAATGGCTATCTTTTGAAGACGCATGGTTTCCTCTGCTCCCAGGACATTCAAAAAACTACCCACCAACCCCTTTCGGATCATGTCGTCGTAATTTTGATTTTGCTCCAGGCTTTCGCTGGTTCCCGTTGAAATATAGGGGTTTGAGAACTGGTTCAGCTGACCAAGTTTCTCTTCCAGCGTCATCTGTTTTATAAGTTCGCTCACCTTTTTCTCCATTTCATTGTTTGAGTTGGTGCCGTCTCCTGAGCTGCAACTCTGCATTATCACAAAAGAAATAAGGATAATCAGGAGAGAAGAAAAGCTGATTCTTTTAAATGGAAGAGTTCTCATATTTGCTTAATTTAGAGTAATCGTTACGTCAAAAGTTTCACCTTTTGTTTTACAGGGAAGTGGTCCATCCCAATCCTGGCCATTTACCATACATTTCAGATTGTTTCCTCCGTTGTTTTGTACGGTAATATGGTAGGTATTCCCTCTGTATTTTCTGGTGATTTGTAAATTTTTTATTTCAGAGGGCAGGTGCGGCTCAATCCGCAATCCTTCATAATCAGGTTTAATGCCTGCTATGAACTGGCTTACTGCAAAAAAGTTCCAGGCAGCGGTTCCGGTAAGCCATGAATTCTTGGCTTCTCCCGGTTTTGCTGAGTCTTTCCCTGCTATCATCTGCGAATATACATAAGGTTCTGTTTTGTGCAGATCACTGATGTCTTCGAGATAAGCCGGGGTTATTCTTTTGTAATAATCAAATGCCTTGTCATTATGACCGAGTATGGTTTCAGCAATTATTATCCAGGGATTGTTGTGACAGAAAATACCTGCGTTCTCCTTGTAACCCGGAGGGTAAGTGCTGATTTCTCCCAGATTGATGTTGTATTTGGTGTAAGCGGGATTGAGCAATACAATTCCGTAGGGAGTTGCCAGCCGTTCTTCAACACTTTGCAAGGCTTTTTCGGCTTTTCCATCGGTGAGTCCAATGCCTGCCATAATGCAAAAACCCTGAGGTTCAATAAAAATCTGTCCTTCTTCATTTTCTTTACTGCCAACCTTGTTGCCGTAGAAGTCGTAAGCCCTTAAAAACCAGTCACCATCCCACCCGTGGTAATCAATAGCGACTTTCATTTTTTCAATATGTATCTGGGCTTCAATGGCTTCATTATTGCGGCCTGTAAGTTCGCATATCCTTACAAACTCTTCACCATAAAGCACAAACATACCTGCAATCATAACCGATTCAGCGGTACGGCCAGTTTTATTGTTGGTGGTTTGAAACGATTCTCCCGGTTTGTCGGAAAAACAGTTGAGATTCAGGCAATCGTTCCAGTCGGCACGGCCAATAAGTGGCAGATTATGCGGCCCCAGGTTATTTACCACATGGTAAAAAGATCTTTTTATATGTTCAAAGATGGTTTCTTCTGTGCCCTGATTGTCGAACGGGGCCATCGCATCCAGCAGCGACCAGTCGCCGGTTTCTTTCAGATAAGCCGCAACCGAAAATATGAGCCACAGCGGATCATCGTTGAAGTTGCCGCCGATTTCATGATTCCCTCTTTTGGTAAGTGGCTGATATTGATGATAAGCGCTGCCATCAGGAAGTTGTGTGCTTGCCAGATCAATAATTCTTTGCCTGGCCCATTCGGGTTTCAGATGAACCATCCCTGCGATATCCTGATTGGAATCTCTGAATCCCATACCCCGGCCAATTCCCGATTCGAAATAGGAGGTGCTTCTGGAAAAGAAATAAGTGATCATACACTGATACTGATTCCAGATGTTTACCATGCGATCCAGTTTTTCGTCGCCGGATTTTATATTTAATTTTCCCAGTAAGTCCCCATAAAAATTCTTTAGCTCCTGAAATGCTTCGTCAACCTGATCGTTGTTACGAAATTGATTTATAAGCCGCTGAGCTTTGGTTTTGTTAATAATGCTGGGTGCTGTAAACTTTTCATTTTCGTTGTTTTCTACATAGCCAAGTACAAAAATGAAGTCTTTCACTTCACCAGGCAATAAACTTAACTCAATCAGATGCGAAGCTACAGGAGACCATCCATGGGCGATTGAGTTCCCGCTGCATCCGTTGGCAACCATATCGGGCATATCAAACCCGTTGTAAATTCCGAGGAATGTTTCACGGTCGGTGTCGAAACCAGCTATATCAGTGTTTACGGAATAAAAAGAGTAGTGATTTCTTCTTTCTCTGTATTCTGTTTTGTGATAAATGCAGGAATTTTCAACCTCAACTTCTCCAGTACTGAAATTACGCTGAAAATTGGTTGAGTCGTCCAGTGCGTCCCACAACGCCCATTCAGCAAACGAGTGGAGCTTGATTTGTTTTGTGCTGCTGCTCTGGTTCTGAAATCTTATTCTTATAACTTCACCTTCGAATCCAACCGGAACAAAATACAGCACTTCTGCCTGCAGTTCATTCAGGCTGCTTTTTATTTTGGTGTAACCCAGTCCATGCCTGCACTCATAGGTATCAGGCATTGTTTTTACGGGTTTCCAGCCTGGCGACCAGATTTTCCCACCGTCGTTGATGTAGAAATATTTTCCTCCATCGTCGAGTGGCACATTGTTATAACGTATTCTGGTAATTCTGCGTAATCGTGCATCCTTGTAGAAGCTGTATCCGCCCCCTGTATTTGAAATGATACTGAAAAAATCGCCGGTACCCAGATAATTTATCCATGGGTAGGGTGTTTTGGGATTGGTAATTACGTATTCCCGGTTTTGATCGTCGAAAGAGCCAAATTTCATACTAAAGATTGTTTAACGGATGGTATTGCAATTTATTTCGCTTCCATTTCCCTTCGCGAAGCAAGTTCAAGAGTTATCTCATCCATTTTTTGTTGGGTTAAGGGATAAACCGACATTAATACTGCAGCCAGAAGAGCTATAACCGAAGGTATCCAGCTCATCAGCATCTTAATGCCGGGTATGGCAAGTTGTATGGAATTACTGTCGTGCCCGCTGTAATGATAAGCGCCTAAAATCAGGCCTATTATGGCCCCGGCAATGCCTCCTCCGAATTTGGTGGCAAATGAGCCTGCCGAGTAAATGAGGCCAGTGGCCCTCCGGTGGTTTTTATATTCCGAAAAATCAGCTGCATCGCCAAGCATGGCAAAAAAGAGGGTAGGGAATATTGCTGAAGCAAACTCAGAAATCATTCCCAGCGCGAAAATGGGATAAATATCTGAAGCTGAGCATAAGAACAAAAGTGAGTTGGTGAGCCCTGAAAAAATGAGGGCGATGATAAATAATCGTCTTTTTCCTAATTTCCTGCCCAGATACCCGGTTACCATTGCCCCGGCAATAGATGCAAGCATCAAACCTACAAGATAGGAGCCTGCAAGTAATTGATTGTTAAGGTAGTGGGTGAAATAAATTACTACAATTCCCTGTTTAACTGAATTGTAAATATTAAAAAGTAAACCAGTTAAAAGCAGCACCATCCAGGGTTTATTCCTTGCCAGATCCTTTAGATCCTGCCTAAGGTTGCTTTTCTGACTTTTTGGAGGCCTGACTCTCTCCCGTGTAGTGTAAAAAGTAACGAACATAAAGAGGGAAAGAAATGCTGACATGATGTAAATAGCACTGCTGTAGCCCTTTTTCTGATCAATTATTGAAATTGATTCGGGAGTAAGTCCGCCTTCTCCTTCAACCAGAAATCTATATTCGGTTTTTGAATTCATGCTCAGGCTCAATGAGCTTACGCCTTGATTATCAGTAAAATTACTGCTTGTATCAACCAATGAAAACAGGCCGATTCCATTTTTGGTTTTCAGGTTTACATTTTCAACATCTTTATTTACCAGTACACTCACTTCATATTTTTTTTCGGACACCTGGGTTGTTTTTATATCAGGATTGATATTTCCGAATTGAGCAACAAGAAAAAGCAATGCACCCTGAACAACCATTCCTCCTGCAAAAGCACCCACCATTCGGTATGAGCCCAGCACAGTGCGTTCTTTGTCATCGCCGGTTATTACGGCCATGAGTGCACCGTAAGGAATATTGTTGGCTGTGTAAATCAGGGTAAAGAGAATATAAGTGATATAGGCATAAATGATTTTACCGCTTGAACTAAGGTCGGGGGTTGTAAAGAGCAGTGAAAGGACTATGCCAAGGGGAATAGCAGTCCATAAAATCCATGGCCTGAATTTACCATATCGGGTTTCGGTTCTGTCGCCGATAATTCCCATTAGTATATCGCTTATCCCATCGCTGAAACGGGCAACCAGCATAAGCATACCAACGGCAACCGGGCTTATTCCATATACATCGGTATAAAAGACAAATAAAAAAGTTGCCACTCCCCTCCAGGCAATATTGGCAGCGCCGTCGCCAAGTGCATATCCAATTTTTTCGCCAATACTTATTTTAGAATAGTTTTCCATAGGGGAAGTGCATTCAGAATTAATACGAAAGACTTAATTTTTCCTTTTTTGTCCGATCGTACACATCGCGACTGAAGATAAATACCTGAGATGATCTTCGTGCATTGGTTTTTCTTTTTTCATCAAGGGGAATTACATATTTCATCTGCGAAACTTTTTTCCAGAAGTTCCGGCGGTCGATGCTTGTATTGAGGATGGCTTCGTAAAGAGCCTGTAGTTCTGATAAGGTAAATTTATCGGGGAGCAACTCAAAGCCGATGGGCTCTCTGAATATTTTGTTTCTCAGGTGCTCAAGTGCCATTTTTATCATTTCTTCGTGATCATACCCCAGTTCAGGCAGATCAGAAACCGGGATCCAGCTGGTATACTCATGCTGATGGTCGGGTTTGACTTTTGAACTGTCAACCAGCGAAAAGTAGCAAACCGAAACAACATGTTCGCTCACCATGGGGTACATAAGTTTTTTCCAGAGCTGATCGTTTGGTTTTTGCAGGCGGTTGGTATTGCCAAATGTATGAAACTGTTCCAGATAAATATTGCTTAATCCTGTTTTGTCGAGCAATACCCTTTTGGCTGCATCATCAACATTTTCGCCAACAAGAACATGATGACCCTGCAGGGTATAATCAGAGATCAGAAGTTCGCCGCTTGACGGGTCTTTGAGTTCGCGTTTGGTAAGAAGCACATTCAGTGTCTGGTTGTCAAAACCAAAAATTACACAGTCAACAGACAGGTTGTTAATGATTGATTCCATAATAATGTAATTTATACACCATGCAAAGGTATAACTTTTTGTTTCATGATTATTTTTATCCTAAAAAATTTTTGCCGGTAATTTTTTATAATATTTTTTTAGATAAAGCAATTTTCAAATTTGTGTTTGATGTTCAAAAAATATACTAACAAATTTATAAATAACTATAAAACAGCATATAAGATGCAATCACTAAAGCCATATTTTTAATAGAATATGTTTCTGTACCTATAATATTACATAAAAAGCAACCGGCTTTTCTACGGCTGCTATTTAGAATTAATATAAATTACGATTTGTGCGAAAAAAAACTTGCCCGGGAAAAAATTTCTGTATATTTGCAAAAGTGTACAAAATACACTAAAACAATAATCATTTAGTTCACACACACAAAATCATTCCAAACTAAACCAAAACACATGAAAACAGATGCTTACAAGAATCTGCGGATTGCCCCCTGTTTCAGGAAGGGTTTATTCCTGCTGGGATTGGCGTTGTTAGTTGTATTTAATACATCTATTGCGCAGAATGTTTACAAATTCGGAGGTGTTGTTCAGGACGAGTCGGGAAGTACATTGCCGGGAGTAAATGTAATTCAGACTGGTACAACCAACGGAACAGTAACCGGAATCAATGGAGACTTCCTATTAACTGCTGACAAGCAGAGTGTAAAAATTACATTTTCCATGGTTGGTTACACAACTGTTGAGCTTGAACTTAAATCTGGAGAAAATGTGGTAGTTGTTTTAAAAGAAGATATAGTTGGACTTGAAGAGGTACTTGTTGTGGGATACGGTACCCAGAAAAGAGCCAATGTTACCGGTTCAATCTCAAACGTGGGAAGCAAAGATCTTGCACAATTGCCAACCACAACTGTTGGACAGGCATTACAGGGCCGGATTGCAGGGGTTAATGTACTGAGCAACTCTGGGTCTCCCGGAGCCGGTTTGCGCCTTGTTATCAGGGGTGTTGCAACCAATGGTGGTTCACAGCCCCTGTATGTGGTTGATGGAATAGCAACAGATTATATTGATAATCTGGAGCCCAATGATGTTGAGAAGGTTACTGTTCTTAAAGATGCAGCATCTGCTGCCATCTATGGTGCAAAAGCAGCCAATGGTGTAGTACTTATTACTACCAAAGCTGGTAAGGCCGGTAGTGGAAAAATTGAATACTCATTCCAGGGTGGAATGCAAAGTGTTGGTAAATATACCAAACCTATGGATGCAGCCAGCTACTCCACATGGGTAAACGAAGCCAATGTAGGGGTTACAATTCCTACCGATTCTCCGTATAACACCAATTGGATGGATGCAACCCTGCAATCTGCACCTCTGCAAAGACATCACCTTTCATTTTCTGGCGGAACCGAAAAGGGAAGCTATTATATTTCAGCCGGTTATATGAATCAGGATGGAGTTATTGGTGGTGACAAAGCCAACTATGAGCGTTTTTCTTTAAGGACCAACCTCGATCAACAGGTTAAATCATGGGTAAAAGTTGGTGCTAATCTGGCATATACACATTTTGAAAGAGCTGCCATCAACGAAGACGATGAATTTGGAAGTATTGTATTCAAGGCTCTTGCCATGGATCCTACAGCTCCGGTAGTTTTTGAAGGAGCACTCCCCGGTTTTGCTCAGAATGCTCTGAATAGCGGATATACTTTAGTTCAGGATGAAAACGGCAACTATTATGGCGTTACTGATAATGTAAAAGGAGAAATAACCAATCCGCTTGCAGAAATTGCCCTTGCAAAAGGCAGCACAAAACAGGATAAACTTTTGGCAAATGCATATGTTGTGCTTGGTGACGAAAGCTGGAAAGGATTCAAATTTACCAGCCGCACCAGTGCAGATGTCGCAAACCAGCTATATCATACCTGGACACCTAGCTATTGGTTCTCACCGGAGCGTTTTAATTCCACTGCTAACGTCAGGGAAAACACCAATGCATGGTTTACCTGGATGTGGGAAAATTTTATTTCCTATGATAAATCATTTGGAAAAAGTATAGTAAGTGCCGTAGCAGGTACCGCTGCCAAACAATATACCCATAAGTATATCAATACTCTGTCGGGTCCTATGTTTGCTGAGGATGAGAGTTTTGCACAGCATGGCGAGGTTGATATTGAAGGAAGTCTCAGCGGTAATCTCCGCGATGAGCGCCTTTCATCTTATTTTGCCAGAGCAAACTATGAGTACGACGGCAAATACTTATTGAGTGCTGTTATTCGTCGTGACGGTACTTCTCTGTTACATCCCGATCAAAGATGGGGCAACTTCCCTTCAGTGTCAGCCGGATGGATTGTATCAAATGAAGGTTTCTGGAATTCATCAATTATTGACTTTTTCAAAGTCAGGGCATCATGGGGAACCAATGGGGACCTTTCAACTCTCGGGCCCGATCAGTTCAGATCTCTCATAAAATCTGCAGGAATTCAGTATCCTAAGCCTGGTGGTGGATTCTATACCGGTGCTGAGCCCGAACTTCTGGCAAATCCTGAACTAACCTGGGCAACCAGCGAACAAATTAACCTTGGTTTTGACTTTTCCATGTTTGGTGATAAAGTAACTTTTGGCCTCGATCTCTATCAGAAAATAACCAGAGACCTGCTTGTTCCCGGTACTCCCCCGTTATCAGTGGGCAACAATGCGCCATTCGTTAATGCCGGTGATGTAACCAACAAAGGTATTGAAATCGAACTTGGCTACCGCAACTATAGCAATATTGTAAAATTTGACATTAATACCAATTTTACAATCATGGATAATGAAGTAACTTACCTCAATCCGCTGCTTGACAGGGTTGGAGGCGCTTCATTAGGAACCGGCTGGTCGGTTACTCAACTTGAGTTGGGCTATCCCATATGGTATTTCAGAGGTTATCAAACTGATGGTATTTTCCAGAACCAGGCTGAGATTGATGCATACAAAGCTGCCAATGGTGGTCTTGCAGGATACAACCCGGTGCCGGGAGATCCCATTGTTGTTAACACAAACGGAGATGAGCTCATCAATGTTGAAGATCAGACTGAAATCGGAAGCCCGCACCCAAAATTTATGTGGTCGCTCAATTCAGGCCTTACCTATAAATCATTCGATTTGAGAGTATTTGTTCAGGGAGTTCACGGACACGACGTATTACTCGGCTGGAGCAGGCAGGACAGGGCAACCTCAAACAGGCCCCAGTTTTTCTTTGATGAAAGGTGGACAGGCGAAGGAAGCACCAACGAAAGACCAAGAGCTGATCAGGGAAATCCTTTTATCTACAACAGCGACCTGATGGTTTATAAAGGCTCTTATGTCAGAATCAGGCAGATTATGCTGGGATATACCTTGCCAAAACCCATCATCAAAAACAATGTCAAAACACTCAGGCTTTCTGTTTCATTGGATGATTTCTTCACCTTTACAAGTTATCCGGGAATGGATCCTGCAGCTGGTACCGGCAGAGACAATTCAGTTGGAATTGACAGGGGGATGTACCCGACTCCCAGAAAGATCATGTTTGGCCTGACACTGGGTTTGTAATTCAAACAAGTAATAATTTGTTTAAAACTAAATCTGAAAAAAATGAAAACCATAATAAAATCTCTTGTGCTCGTCTCAATCATTGCTTTGAGCACGGCCTGCCAGAAGGATTTTCTCGAGGTAGACCCAATCGGAAAACTCACCGTTGAAAAGTTTTACAACACCGATGAAGATGCCAACCGTGCAGTTATTGCTGCATACGATATTCTTCAGTGGATGAATGCCCGTGACTGGAACAGCGCCTATCTGGTTAAAACTTTCCCTTCTGATGAGTCGAATGTTGGTGGCGGTGATGCCGGTGATCAGCCTCCCTATCAGGAACTCGGAATTTTTAATTACGGCCCGAGCAACGCTACCATTACAGCAGTTTGGCAGTCGAATTATTTTGGAGTATACAGAGCCAATCAGGTAATTAACAACGTTAAGCCCGAAACTGATTTTCGCAAAAGAATCATTGCTGAGGCCAAATTTCTGAGAGCTTATTATTATTTTGAAATTGCCTCAATGTTTGGCAACGGACCATTAAATCTTACCGATCTTACTCCCAGCGAGTACAGTCAGCCATTTGTAAATGCATCAGCCATTTACGCTCAGGTTGCTAAAGATCTTACCGAAGCCATTCCTGACCTGCCTCTGAAAAGTCAGTACGCACAGGAAGATAAATTCCGTGCATCAAAAGGTGCTGCACAGGCTTTACTCGGAAAATGTTATCTCTATGATAAAAAGTACAGCGAATCAGCTGCAGCTTTTGAGGATGTAATTAATTCCAATGAGTTTGATCTGCAACAGGATTTTTCCACCCTTTTCCTTCAGGCTTCTGAATTTGGTGTTGAGTCTGTATTCGAAGTGTCATGGGTAACTGAAATGGGTTACGACTGGGGTACTTTTCAGTGGGGAGGCAACAGGGCCATGGAAAACAACATCACCTGGCAGCTTACCGGTCCTCGCGGCGATTATTTCCAGCCCGGCAATACCGGCCTTATCGGAGGCTGGGGGTTCAATTATCCCAAACAGAGCTTATACGATGCATTTGTTGCTGCAGGAGATACCAAGCGTAAAGTGGCTTCTGTAATGTCGCTCGAAGATTTAAGAGCACAAGGTGGCGACTGGACCAATGAAAGTTCATGGGGATGGGATGGCTGTATCAGAGTGAAATATGGCACCAGGCTTGATGAAACCGCTGGTCCTGTAAATGAGCTGAACTATGGTACCAATCTCAGGCTGATTCGTTTTGCTGATGTGCTGCTCATGGCTGCTGAAGCTAATCACCTTTCAGGGAATGATGGCAAAGCAACTACCTACCTCAACAGGGTAAGACTAAGAGCTGAACTGCCTTCTTTTTCAGGCGATATTTTGACTGCCATAAAGAAAGAGCGTGAACTTGAACTTTGTTTTGAAGGTGTTCGTTTCCTTGACCTGATTCGTTGGGGTGATGCACCTGCAGTTTTAGGTTCTGCCGGATTTGTTGCCGGAAAGCATGAAGTATTTCCTATACCTCAGGCTGAAATGCGCAACAATGCCAAAGCCGTGCAGAATAATGGATATTAGTGGCGTGGTGAGCCATTATTGGTTGGTTGGTTAACGAAAGACGGGGCTATAGTGTGGGCCCCGCTTTCTTTTTCAGATGGTTGTACAATCACTTTCCGATTACTGCATATTTTTATTTCCCCGGACTTTAATAGTTATTTTGTTATTTTTTATTGGAATATTGCTTTTATAAAACTTAATAGGGCGTTGGCAACATATATTGAATAACAGTAGTGAGGAATCCCGTAGTTTTTGTCGGTCAGTAATGATTGAATACTTTAACTTTGTTTCTTAACAACCCCTGTTTTTCTCAGGCAAACTATTTATTTTTGTTAGTGAATCCACTTTGCCTGAAAGTGATTTTCTGCTTCTGTTTTTCACAGGCGTTTGTGAATAATTAATCCCTTGTCATTATGAAAAATACTTACTCCCGCATAGTCGTATTCCTTATGACTTGTATTGTGATGCTAAGCGCCGGAACTATATATGCCCAGCAATTAACCATTGATCAGCGGGTTGATTCTGTTTTAAAACTGATGACTCTGGACGAAAAAATAGGGCAGCTGAATCAATATTCCGGTTTTGAAGAAGCTACCGGACCTGTAACCGAAGAAGCCGACAAGCCTGAGCAACTGCGAAAGGGGATGATTGGTTCAATGCTCAACGTTACAGGAGCAGTTAAAACAAGGCAGGCTCAGGAAATGGCCCTGCAATCGAGGCTCAAAATTCCTCTGCTGTTCGGACAGGATGTTATTCACGGATACCGAACTATTTTCCCAATTCCCCTGGCCGAAGCAGCCAGCTGGGATCTGGAAGCCATCGAACTTTCGGCCCGGGTTGCCGCCACCGAAGCTTCAGCAGCCGGCGTTCACTGGACTTTTGCCCCGATGGTTGATATATCAAGAGACCCCCGCTGGGGAAGGGTAATGGAAGGTGCGGGTGAAGACCCTTACCTGGGTTCATTGGTAGCAGCAGCCCGGGTAAAGGGATTTCAGGGAAACTGTCTGGGTAATACCGATGCGCTGATGGCTTGTGGAAAACATTTTGCTGCCTATGGTGCAGCTGTTGGTGGCCGCGATTACAACAGTGTGGATATGAGTCTCCAGCAATTGCATAATGTATATCTGAAACCTTATAAAGCTGCGGTTGATGCCGGTGTGGCTACTATGATGACCTCTTTCAACGACATCAATGGTATTCCCGCAACAGCCCACAAATACATTTTGCGCAAGGTACTCAGGGATAAATGGAATTTTCAAGGTTTTGTACTCAGCGACTGGGGCTCGGTGGGTGAAATGATTAACCATGGTTATTCAGCCGGTGAAGCCGATGCTGCTAAAGCCGCACTGCTGGCCGGCTGCGATATGGATATGGAAAGCCGGTGCTATATCAAAAATATGAAAAGTCTGGTTCTGTCCGGAGCCATAAGTGAAGATGTTATTGATGAATCAGTCAGGTTGATACTTCGCAAAAAGTTTGAAATGGGCTTGTTCGATGATCCGTTCAGATTCTGCAACGAAGAGCGCGAAAAACAGCAGTGGGACAATAGAGCGCATCGCGATATCGCACGGAATATGGCCCGGAAAAGTATAGTACTGCTTAAAAATGACAAAGAACTTCTTCCTCTTAAGGAAAATGTAAAAACCATTGCCATGATTGGGCCATTGGTGAAAGCGGTGGGCGAAAACAATGGATTCTGGAGCTACTCATGGCCCGATGATTCGGTAAGAATTGTTACTCAATGGCAGGGCATTCTCAACCGGGCGGGCAATCAGGCAAATCTGCTGTATGCAAAAGGCTGCGGAATCACTGAGCCCGACAGCAGTGGTTTTAAAGAAGCCGTTGAAATTGCCATGAAAGCAGATGTTGTGATTATGAGCGTGGGAGAATCGGCCAATATGAGTGGTGAAGCCAAAAGCCGGAGCAATATACAGCTTCCGGGTGTTCAGGAGGAATTGATAAAAGCAGTTTATGCAACAGGCAAACCCCTGGTAATAATCATCAATGCAGGAAGGCCGCTGGTTTTTAACTGGACTGCCGATCATGCCCATGCTATTCTTTATACATGGTGGTTAGGCACCGAAGCAGGAAATGCCATAGCCGATGTTGTTTTTGGTGATTATAACCCTTCAGGTAAACTTCCGATGTCCTTTCCCCGGTCCGAAGGGCAGATTCCGGTTTATTACAGCTACTTTAATACAGGCCGCCCGCCCAAAGATGAAAACGATCTTAATTATGTTTCGGCCTATATTGATATGCCCAATTCGCCCCGCTTCCCGTTCGGTTACGGCCTGAGCTACACCTCGTTCAGCATTTCTGAACCTGTGCTTAATACCACCAACATCACAGCCGGTGAAGAACTTATTATAAAAGTTACAGTTTCAAACACCGGAAATGCCGATGGCACAGAAACGATACAGTTGTATTTTCGCGACAAGGTGGGTTCATTGGTGAGGCCTGTAAAACAACTGGCTGGATTTCAGCAGGTATTTTTACGAAAAGGCGAATCCCGAACTCTTACTTTTACCCTCACTGAAAAAGATCTGAGGTTCTATAACGAAAACCTGGAATTTGTTTCTGAACCCGGTGAGTTTGATGTTTTTGTTGGAAACAGCCCGGATAATTTAAAAGGAAAGGGGTTTGTTTTGGATTAGGATGAGGATGCCTTGCATATTTAATAATCGGGAAAATCGGAAAGACCTTTGATGAGCATAATACGTAATTTTTTCCAGGTAAAGTTTAAACAACTTCATTGTCATGGCTTCAAACACACATCCTTCCTCATCTCCGGTCAACCAATTTCCGATTGATGATGTAAAAATAATTCAACCATGAGCCGGGTATGCAGCTATTTATTTTACGCCTTGTTTTGGTCAATAACCGCTGAAATATTTGATTTATTCGCTGCTAAAACACATTAGCCAAGGATTAATAAAAGTATAATTTCAACTTTTGTGCCGGCGGGTTCGCCATTTTTATCTGTTAGGTCGGTGATGTTTATACTGCACTTATTGGTGCCGAGTGTTTGGTTCATCAAAGCAATTCTCTCCAGCGTAATGCGTGTGGATTGTGGTTTGTGTGCGGGCCGTTTCCAGCTTTCGATTTCGCTTGATTTTTTTCGGCCTACTCCATTGTCCTGCACAATACATTTAAAGAGATCTGCATCAGCGCTGAAGATTAAATCTATCTTTCCTTTCCCATTTTGTTTATGCATTAAACCGTGCCTGATGGCATTTTCAACGTATGGTTGCAGAATCATGGGAGGAATTAATACTGCCTGAGGGTTAACATGATCGGGAAGGATTATCTCCACTTCAAATTTTTGATCAAATCGCATCATCTCAAGTCTGAGGTAATAGCCAATATATTGTAATTCTTCATCCAGGCTGATGAATTCGCGGGACGCATTTTCAAGGGTTTGCCTCAGAATTTTAGAAAAATCCATAAGATAGCCAAGGGCTTCTTCTGATTTGTTTTTGAGTATAAAACTCTGAATGGAGTTAATTGAATTAAAGATAAAGTGTGGGTTCATTTGTGATTGCAAGGCTCTTATTTCAAGATTCGCGAGCTGCCTCGAAAATTCCGTCTTTATTTTTTCTTCCCGGCGGATTTTTCTGATTTTTAACAGCATGATCGCCCAAATAATCAATATAAAAGCAATAGTCATCAGCATGATAAACCACCATGTTGAATACCAAGGATGTTTTATTGTAAAGTCATATTCAAGCCGGCTTGTTCTGGCATTGTTTAATGTGTTTTGAACTTCAGCTACCAATTTGTATTTGCCAGGGTTTAATGAAGAGTAAACAGCTTTGGTTTCACTGCTGAATTCTGACCAGCGGTTTGAAAAGCCCAGCAATCTGTATCGGTAAAGTGTTTGTTGAGAATTCAGATAATTGATTGTCTCAAAATGAAAAGTAAGGTTATTTTGATCATGCGCTAATATTAATTGCTTGTTCAATACCGGGAACTCTTCATAATTGACTTCCATCCTCTCAATCATGATATCAGGTTCAATAGCATCCAACAGGTCATTCATTTTATTTGTGTTGATTCTTAATAAATGATGGTCTGTTCCAATCCAGATGTTTCCTTCATGATCCAATTCTGCAGTTTTACCTGAATAGTCGGAGTATCCGGTCTCACGATCAAAAAAATTGACAATTACTTTATTTTCCTGATACAGAGCTTTCAGATTAAGTCTGTTTAGTCCCAGATTTGTTCCGATGAATAAATGATTTGTGTGATCTGCAATAATAAACTTAACTGTATTTCCCTTTATGTGTTTGCCCGGAATGAGCCGGTGTTTTATCTCAAGTCCCTTTCTGGCATCATAGTTAACAATCAGGACATCTCCTGTATTGCTCCCAATTACTGTATTTCCCTTTTGATCAAAACATATATCATTAATAATCAAAGGAAGTGATGGGTTTATTTTGCTAAATTGAAAAAGCATGCCTTTGCTTCTCATGAATAGGCCTTCAGATTTGCTAGCAAACCAAACAGCATCAGCAGATGAAATTATCTTAACAATTTGAGGAATGGGAAAGCCAGGATGAAAACCTGGATTATTTGTACCCTGGTTTGGAGTATTAAAGGCATTTACAAACACTCTGTCCCACCATTTATCAGAATAATACAGCGAATCGAACCTGTCGAAATCGAAGATGGTACCTGCTGGGTTAATTTTATATAAGTGTGGTTGAGCATATTGTTCTGAAGCAAGGAACTGAACCAGATTATTTTGAAACTTGCCAACATAAACATTTCCTTTGGAATCTTCTCCTATACAATTGAATTCCAGATCTGAGTACGGTGTAGGGTTGCCCCATATTTCTATAAGTTGTTTATTACTTATTGATTTAATGTTGCCCTTCGGGTCTCTGATCATTAAACGGTTTTTGGCACCAATCCAAAGTGTTTTATTTTTGGCCTGGAACAATGATTTAACGTTTAATTCTTTCAGTCCGAAATCTGTAGCTATGTGCCATTCAAATACCGATAGAGGTATTTTGAAAAGACCTTCGTTTAGTGTTCCAACCCATAGCTGACTGAATACAGAATCATAATACAATGCCCAGACACTTCTGTCACCTATACCCATACGCTGATTATAGTTTTTTATGCTTTTGCCATCATACTTATACAAACCACCGGTTTTTCTTGTAGTATAATCAGCAAAACAAGCTAACCATATATTTCCATCAGAGTCTTGTTTAATGTCAAATATCTGTCCACAGCCGGAAAAGGATTTCCTTAAACCATTGTTCAGGACATTTATACCATCATTAAAATTGCTGACAATGGTGTCGCCATTATTCAGAATAAGCGGTGAAGTGGAATGTCGATTTTTTGCGTAACGGGAGGCTCTGATCTTTTTGAAAGTTTTTGTTTTAACATAGTATTTGTAATAATAATCAGGGCTATAAGTGTATATGTTTACACAATTATCTCCATCAAGAAATCCCATCACAAAAAGACCCTTAACTTCGCTTTCTTTGGCAGTTAATGAAATAAAAGATTTGCCATCAAAAATGCTACAGCCATCATTCGTGCCAATTAGAATCAGTTTGTGCTTTTTCGAGAACCAAACCACTCTGATAAGGTCGTTTACCAATCCATTCTTTTCGGTATAGTTGACAAAAGATTTTCCATCATATTTTGAAACACCTCCCTTCATACTTCCAATCCAGATGTTTTGCTTATCATCTTCAGCAATGGAGAATACATTATCCCCAACCAGGCCCTCTGTAATTCCCATAACCTGGAAATTTTTACCGTCAAACAGGCAAACACCAGCACTTGTGCCAATCCACATCCTGTTTTTAGTGTCCTTGTATATGCTTCTTACCGTGTTGCTTGGAAGCCCGTTATTTACTGAATAATTGGTGGCAAGGTTTTGTTGCCCGGAGACATTAGTATTAATTAAAAGTCCAAAAAGCAGTAAAGCCAGTATTCTCATGAATTCTTATCCTTAGTTCTCCAATGGGTAAGAACGTTAATAAACTCTTCATTTTTTCGGGTTGCAACAGGTAACCAAAGATTGTTATCCAGATAAATACCAAAATTAGACGAGCGGGAATATGATTTTATATAGTTAAGGTTAACCAGATAAGATTTATGAATACGAAAAAAATAGCTGCTTGAAAGTAATTCTTCAACATCTTTTAGTGTTCTTGACACCATAATCATGCGACCATCGGCACTGTGAATTCTGGTATAATTTACATCACCTTCACAGTACATTATATTATTCAACTTCTCCATCTGATATCCATCAATTGTTGGAAATGCAACTTTCTGATTCATGTCAATTCCACATAACAGGTTTGACATAAGCACATCAATCCTGGTTTGGGCAGAATTTGTGCCTCGCTTCTTTTCATACCTTAGGATTGCTTCTTTGACATCAATATAATTGATAGGTTTTAAAAGATAATCCAATGCGGCATATTTAATTGCGTCAATCGCATACTGCTTAAATGCCGTTGTAAATATTACCTCAAAAGTGATTCTTGAGAAATATTCAAAAAGTTTAAACCCGCTCTCCTGCGGCATTTCAATATCAAGGAATACTAACTCTGGCTTAGTTTGTTTAATAATTTCAACTCCCTCTTTTACAGAAGCTGCCATGCCTTTTACAACTAATTTTTCATACAGGTAGCGCTCACAAATATCCCTGAAAGCTTCTCTTGCTAAACGTTCATCATCTATTATTACGCAGGTAATTTTATTCATCTCAAACTTTGATTTTTCAGGATTAAAAGTACATAAAATTATTGTTAGATTAATGAAGACTTATTATTCGCTGACTTATTTCGTTTAAGCGCAGGATAATTGTATTTTTTCGGGATTTATGAGCTTTTCCTTTCGGAAATTCAAAGTTATTGCTTATTGAATCTTAGGGTTGTATTTGGGATAATATTTTAAAAGCTGGGTTTAGTATTCATAAATAATTGATTGCTTAGCAGGAGTTTTGATGCGATTTGGTATTTGAAATTGGATATTCTGTAATTTATTAAAATACTGACTTTGCTCGTAAAAATTTTTATCTGCATTCAGGTTGCTATTTTCTTAATAGCAATATTTATCATTGTCAGTTTGCTACAAGTTATTATAACAGAAAATTAACTTTGAGCATTTTATCGCCACCTTCATTTTCCATCCCCCCCATCCTCAAACTTTAACAGATACTTTCTGTTTATAGTCGCAATAAAACAATCACTACTCATATGCCTGCCGAAACTCCATCGCGGAAAATTACACTCGACGGTTTGCGAAAGCTTTACCGCATATTCGGTTACATCAAACCGTATCGTTACCAGTATGCACTAGGATTGTTGTTTCTTTTGGGGTCAAGTGTTACCAGCCTGCTTTTTCCGAAACTGCTGGGCGAATTGGTTGAGCTGGGAAACCTGGGAAAGCTGGGCGAAGAAATTGACCGCCTTGCTGTTATTCTTATCGCTGTGCTGCTGGCACAATCCTTATTTTCATATTTCAGAATTTTCCTTTTTGTTAGAGTAGCCGAAAGGGCACTTGCCGATTTGCGCCGGCATACCTTCAACCACCTGATCAGGCTTCCGATGAAGTTTTTTCAGCAACACAGGGTTGGAGAGCTGAACAGCAGAATTTCGTCGGATATTACCCTGCTGCAGGATGCCCTTACAAGTACCCTGGCTGAATTTATCAGACAGGTGATTATTATTGCCGGAGGCATTGTTCTTATGGCAATTACATCAGTAAAACTGACTCTTTTTATGCTGGCCATTGTGCCACTGGTTTTTATTCTGGTAGGATTTTTCGGCAGGTATATCAGGAAATTAAGTAAAAAGGCACAGGCACAGGTGGCCGATTCCAATACCATTGTTGAAGAAACTTTACAGGGTGTTCAAAGTGTGAAAGCTTTTACAAATGAATCTTACGAAATGAACCGTTACCAGAAGATTACCGAAGAAATAGCCCTCACCGGCATTAAGAACGGAGTAATCAGAGGTGCTTTTTCTTCATTTGTGATTCTTGGGATTTTCGGTACCATGGTGGCAGTAATCTGGAAAGGAGCTGCATTGCTGGGTGCCGGCGAAATATCAACCGGCGATCTGTTTTCATTTGTTATTTACACTGTATTTATTGGTGGTACCATTGGTGGGCTTGCCGATGTATTTGCCCGGGTTCAAAAATTTATAGGAGCTACCGAAGACTTGTTTGATATCTTCAACGAAGTGCCTGAAGCTGTTGGAGAGGAAGTTGAAACAGCAAAAAGTCGGGCATTTAATGGTCAGATCAGGTTTGAGAATGTTTCATTCAGTTACCCTTCGCGCACGGATTTCAAGGTGCTGGATAACATCAGTCTTGAAGTTGCACCGGGATCTTTGGTTGCCCTGGTAGGCCATAGTGGTGCCGGAAAATCAACCCTGGTTAACCTGCTGCTCAGGCTTTATGAGCCGGTGTCAGGAAAAATTACTTTCGATGGAACAGACTCTGCCGGTATTCCTTTGCCGGTGCTCAGATCACAAATGGCGGTGGTGCCTCAGGATATCTTTCTTTTTGGGGGAACCATACGCGAAAATATAGCTTATGGCCGCATAGGAGCTACACCTGAAATGGTGGAAGAGGCTGCAAAAAAGGCCAATGCCTGGGATTTTATTTCGAAATTTCCCGAAGGGTTGGATACGCTGGTAGGAGAGCGGGGCACACAGCTTTCGGGCGGGCAAAGGCAACGAATTGCCATCGCCAGAGCAGTGCTTAAAGATCCAAGGATACTGATTCTGGATGAAGCTACCTCGTCACTCGATTCTGAAAATGAAAAGCTTGTTCAGGATGCGCTTGAAAAACTTATGAAAGGAAGAACATCGGTGGTGATTGCCCACAGGCTTTCGACCATTCGCAGAGCCGATCTTATATTGGTGATGGACAACGGCAAAATCGCAGAGTATGGTAAACATGAAGACCTGCTGAAATCAGACAAAGGGATTTACAAAAGCCTGAGCGAATTGCAGATGAATCTTTAGCTTTTTTCAATCCCAAAAGAGTGACGGACTGTAAAACTTCCGGAATAAATACTGGCAGATAAACCAATTCCGGATTATCGGTAATTACCATATTTTACCCCTTGGTTAGTTCATTCAATAAAGAATTTTTTCAGATAACTGAAGTATGAATAAATAAGCCAATATTTCATCTGCTGTTTGCCTTAAAAATCAATCAAAACTTAATTAATAGTAATTTTGAGCCCTTTAATCAATGATTCATGAGAAAGAAAGTTGATTTTCTGGTTATAGGAACCGGCATTGCAGGCTTAAGCTATTCACTGAAGGTAGCTCCTTATGGTAAAGTGTGTATCGTTACCAAGTCAGAAGCCGAGGAGAGTGCCACCCGTTATGCTCAGGGAGGCATTGCTGCGGTAATGTACACCCCTGATACCTACGAAAAGCATATCCGCGACACCATGATTGCCGGCGACGACCTGAGCGATCCTGAAATTGTAAGGATTACCATTACCGAATCTACCGACAGGGTAAAAGAACTGATTGAATGGGGGGTGGCTTTTGACAAAAACCAATCCGGGCAATATGATCTGGCTAAAGAAGGCGGACATTCAGAGTTCAGGGTGCTTCATCACAAGGATCAGACCGGCGCGGAAATCGAAAAAATACTTCTGGATAGAGTCAAGGAACATAAAAACATCGAAATTCTTGAAAATCACTTTGCACTTGACCTGATCACAGAGCATCATCTGGGCGTGGAAACCGACAGGCATAAAGGCGAAATCAATTGTTTCGGGGCTTATGTGCTGAATAAGGCAAACCATCAGATTATGACCATACTGGCCAAAACTACCATGATTGCTACCGGTGGTGCAGGCAATGTGTATGCCACCACCACCAACCCTCCTGTTGCCACCGGAGATGGAATTGCCATGGTTAGGCGGGCTAAGGGTGAAATCGAAAAAATGGAATTCATTCAGTTTCACCCTACTTCACTGTACAACCCTGCTGAAAAGCCTTCTTTTTTAATTACAGAAGCCTTGCGGGGATCTGGTGCAGTGCTCAAAACCAGGCAGGGCAAGGAATTTATGCAAAAATACGATGCCCGGCTTTCGCTTGCACCCCGCGATATCGTGGCCAGAGCCATTGACAATGAGCTGAAAATAAGCGGCGATGATTACGTTTGCCTCGATGCACGGCATTTGGATATGCAGGTAATTCTGAGTCATTTTCCGGCAATTTATGCCAAATGCCTGAGTATTGGTATTGATATGACCAAAATTATGATTCCGGTTGTGCCTGCTGCCCATTATACCTGCGGAGGTATAAAAGTAGACGAATGTGGCCGAAGTACCATCAACAACCTTTATGCCTCGGGTGAGTGTGCTTCTACAGGATTGCACGGAGCCAACAGGCTTGCATCCAACTCGCTGCTCGAATCGCTGGTTTTTTCTCACAGAGCTGCAAAAAATGCAACAGAAAAGCTGGAAAAACTGCAGTTCAATAATAAAATACCCGACTGGAATGCCTCCGGGACAGTATTTAACGAGGAAATGGTTCTCATTACGCAGTCGCTCAAGGAATTACAGGGAATTATGACCAACTATGTGGGCATTGTAAGATCGAACCTCAGGCTCAAACGTGCTCAGGACAGGTTACAGATACTCGATGCCGAAATTGAAGACCTGTATGAAAAATCGGTGCTTACCGAAAAAATCTGTGAGCTCAGGAATATGATTACAGTTGCCGGTTTGATAATAAAAATGGCAGCCGAACGCAAAGAAAGTCGTGGATTACATCATTCCATTGATTATCCAAGGCATTATTAGGTTCTTTAAACATTGCCGGATTAATTTGCGCTGTAAAAAATCAGAAATTCTGCCAGAATTTTGAAACCGGCGTACCTCAAGAGTTGTTTTATCTTAAAAATTAACAATATGGCTTTAATCAGAGAAGTAAAAGGAATACATCCGAAGTTCGGGAAAAACTGCTTTTTTGCAGAAAACGCTACTGTGGTCGGTGAAGTTGAAATGGGCGACAACTGCAGTGTTTGGTTTAATGCCGTAGTTCGAGGCGACGTGCATTATATCAAAATCGGAAACAACGTCAATATTCAGGATGGTGCTGTTATCCATTGCACTTACCAGAAATCGCCGGTTAACATAGGCAATAATGTATCAATAGCACACAATGCTATTGTTCATGGTTGCACCATTCGCGATAATGTGCTTATTGGCATGGGCGCAATTGTAATGGATGATGTGGTGGTTGAAAGTAATTCCATCATCGCTGCCGGAGCAGTGGTATCGCAGGGTACAGTGGTGGAATCAGGTAGTGTTTATGCAGGCATTCCTGCCAAAAAGATAAAATCCATTGACACCAAACTACTCGAAGGGCAGGTAAACCGCATTTCGAAAAGCTATACCATGTATGCCAGCTGGCATGACCCGTCCATTGAACCTTTGACATAAGTTTTTGTTATTCTGGCATCTGGGCAGGATTTGAATGCTTCAGGCTGACAAACTGTCAATTTTTTATTAACGGCAAACTTTTTGCTGAAGTTAACTGCAAATCAAAACAAGAAAAAAATGGGTTACTTAGTAATATTTGGTGTCTTTATGCTGCTTAGTTGGGCAGTTGGCGCCACTTTAAAGTCAAAATTCAGGAAATTCAGCCTTATTCCGGTTAACTATGGGTTGAGCGGGCGTGATATTGCTGAAAAAATGCTGCGCGACAACGGGGTTACTGATGTTCAGGTGGTATCGGTTCAGGGTGAACTTTCTGATCACTACAATCCGGCAAACAAAACCGTTAACCTGAGCCCCGATGTATATCATGGCCGGCATATTGCCGCTGCTGCCGTGGCTGCGCATGAGTGCGGACATGCCATTCAGCATGCAACAGCCTACTCATGGTTGCAGATGCGTTCACAAATGGTACCCATGGTAAGTTTTGCCTCAAAATGGGTGCAATGGGTACTGCTTGGAGGTATTTTGCTGGTGAATACTTTTCCCCAGTTATTGCTTGCTGGTATAGTTCTTTTTGCGCTTACCACACTTTTCAGCTTTATTACACTTCCTGTTGAGATTGACGCAAGCCGCAGGGCAATTGCATGGCTCGATGGAAGCGGAATTGCCACTACCGCCACTCTTCCCAAGGCCCAGGAGGCCCTCAGGTGGGCTGCATACACATATGTAATTGCTGCACTGGCTTCATTAGCAACATTGCTGTACTACATAATGATTTACATGGGAAGAAGAGATTAATAAGCCAACTTGAAAAAAATGGAGTCTGCATTATGCGGACTCTTTTTTTTATTTGGTATTCAGGGTTTGAAGAACCGATTGTATTAAATTAGCTTGTTTGGTAACATTTTTCATATTTCCAAGCAGGTATTTTTATAGCTGGATCAGTATTATAAGTGCCACCAATTTTTAAACAGCAATAAAACTTTTGATATTATGGAGTCTGTAATTCTTTTCATCATTGCTGATAGCTATTTTCAAATCTTGAAATAAATGTACTCAATGGTAATATTTTTTACTATTTTACCATTTTCATTTAAAACCTTGATATGACTTATATTGCCTTGGTTGTTGTAATCAAGCAGCCACCTAGTTTCTGCTGGCCTGCTGGCATAATCTGTTTTATCTGAAAGTTTCATCTCAGCTATCTGATTACCAGAATTGGTTTTTATCCCAAATATCTTGTGTTGCGGGGTTGGTGATCCTGATATGAATTCGAACTCATTATAATTTTGCTCTTTCCTGGTTGTGATTGTAGAGTAAACCCGTTCAGACTGTCGTGTTATTTTTGACTGAAGTTGTCCGGTTTCATCATAACTGTAAGAAGTAGTGGCAAGAGATGATTTTCCTTTTTTCTCAATATTTGTAAGTTTATTATCATGATACAGATAATTTATTGAATATTTGATTTTTCCTTTACTGTTTTTTACCTCTTGCAATACCAACTGCTGTTCTTCATTGTATATGTAACTGGTAATGGTTTGTGGTATAAATGTTCTTTGAACCGAATTGCTATGCCTTTTTTCATAAGGAAATCCGTTTCGGTATCTTATTTCTGTTCTTTTTTTTGAAATAGAAGCAGAACCATTGTCAATCCATTCCAAAATACGCAAAGTATCGCCGGCTATATGTTCATTGAATTGTTTCAGGTTTTCTTTGTCACGAAAACCTGAGGAAACTACCTTATTGTTGACATATTTGACCGTCTTGCTTTTCCCTTTTGATGAATTTATTTGCTCCAGCAGCAGTGTGTCAACATCCCATTTAAAAGAGAGTTCAAAAATGAGCTTATTCCCGTCAATAAATCTGACCTCCATCGCTGAATCTTTTGGAATATAGGGAATCATCGGGTCTGTAATTGCAGCAAATATCTCTTTCTGATAATAGTCTTTGAAGTCTGGTGTTTTTTCATCTTCAAAAAAATCAGTTTCCATAAACAAAGGATTATTCTGATATGAAACGCTTCCAATAAAGAAAAACCCCGGAAAAAAGAAAAACAACGGAACAGTCCGGTTAAAATCATTCAGTGCCTGATGCAGGATTGTGCTGTTTATTGTCCTGTTTATGGGTTGCATTGCCGGACTTTGTCCAATAGCCTGAAGCGTAATTATAATTGCGCCCAGAAATGCCAATGGTTTTTTCATATTACTACAAGTCTAAGTTAATATCCTTTGGTTAAAAATTTTTGCCTTTTGTCATGTGTTTGATTCACAACCCTAATTCATGGCAAATCTATAATATTGTGGCTAATTCTCAAATCCCATATGAAAAGATTTTTGGCTTTCCTTATGTCTGTTGCCAGAATTTTGTTAATATGACATTTCCAGCAATCTCAAACAGGTGGCTAAATTCCGGGTTGTGACAGCCTGCCCGGCTTTCTTTTCAAGAAACTGATTCGATAGTTTAGATTTGGCATAGTTTTCCGGTATAAATGTATAAATAACGCCTTCTCCGGCTTTTATCAACTCCGGGGAATAGTCATTCTGTTCGAGCTTTTTGAGCTCCTGGCTAACTTCCGGAGTTTTCAGAAAGGTAATAAAAAGTCTTTTGTGGTCATTTGTAATTTGCTCTGGCAGGGGATTGGCAGTTACCATCTTTTCAAACCTGCTTCGTAATATTGCAATGGCTGGCACTCTCAGATTAAAGCACCTGTTAATGATCTCTTCAATTTTTTCGGCAACCTCTTGTTCCTGATTGTGCTCGTCACTAAGCACAACATTTCCGCTTTGTATGTAGGTTTTAACGTTCACATACCCTGAATCTGTCAAAACCTTGCGCAGTTCTTCCATGCGTATGATGTTTTTACCGCTTACATTAACAGCTTTTAAAAGCACAATGAAGGTTTCCCGGTTGTTGGTATTCATTGAATGATTCCTCTCAACAAAAGATCATGGGCAAGATTTTCAGGTGTCGTAAATAATATTGAATCAAACCCGAGTTTACTGGCTACTGCAATATTTTCAGGATTGTCATCAATAAAAATGCATTGTTCTGCATCAAGACTATAGCGCTGAAGCAGAAGGTTGAATATTTCCGGGTCAGGTTTTACGAGTTTTTCTTCACCTGAAACAACAATTCCATGAAGATAATTTAAGAATGGAAATAGTTGTCTGGCAACAGGAAAAGTCTCAGCCGACCAGTTGGTAAGCCCCAAAACCTTATAACCATTGCAGATCAGTTTTTCGAGAATCTCAACACTGCCTGCTATTGAGCCGCCCAGCATTTCGGGCCAGCGGTGATGAAAGGCTTCAATCTGAGGCTTCCATTCAGGATGTATGGCTATGCGTTCATTTACCCCTTGTTTGAATGGCTTGCCTGCATCCATACTCAGGTTCCATTCCATGGTGCAGATGTTGGCCAGAAACCATTCCATTTTTTCGGCGTCATCAAAAATTTTTTTATACAAATATCGGGGATTCCAGTCAATGAGTACTCCGCCGAAATCAAAAATGATAGTTTTAGCAGACATAGTTGATGTAGTAAAAAATAACAGAGTGCTGCGACAATAGATAGCGCAGCACTCTGTTCAGAACGTTCCTTTTATTGATTTGTTGCGGGAACAAGAGATAATTATTTGCCGATACTTGCTCCTTCAGGTTTAAGCATTTTGAAGTGAGTGGCTTTTTCAGGTTTATCGTATTGAACAAATGAAAGTCCGTTCCCGCTGAAAGTATGACCTAAGAATTCAAGGTAATACCCTCTTTTTGAATAGCTTTCAATCACAATAGTGTTTTTCCCGTCCTGATTTGGCATAAAATGAAGGATGAAGCGTTTTTCGTCAGTGTCAGGAAAATCATCATCTTCATCAATTCCCAGATACCACTCTTCGTCTCCGAAAGGTGAGTTGGTTTTGTAAACACCCCACCAATGGTCCTGGTTCTGATAGGAACGTATTACAAAAACATTGTTTCCTGCTCCTGCAACCGGACTGAACTGAAAATAGCAGTCTTTTTCTTCTGTAAGCGATTTGATGCTGTATGATTTTGGAACGCCTCCTTTGTAAAGGATCTGAGAATTGTTGGAATAAATATAGTTGTAATTTTCTGAATCCCGGTCTGTTACCAATACCCATTGCGATGGCCAGGAGATGGTTCCGAGGGTATTGCCATTGTTATCATCTTTGTCGTCATCTTTTTTGCACGACGACAAGAAAAAGGTTCCCGAAGCCAGTAAAAATAAAACAATGCTGGCTTTTATAATTTTTAGATGCCGATTCGTTTTCTTTACCATAACAAACTTCTTTTTAAAAGTGAAACAATACAGAAAATAATTATTGCCGGTTAAAAACCAGATAATTATTAAAAAACTAACAGCTGCTAAAGTGGCTTAGAAAATGCAACTGATACTAAGTTATTGAATAACAGAAGACTCATCATATTGTTTAAATTGTTTGATTTTTTCATAGAGGCAGTTACGTAATGTATATTCTTGTACTTAGCTTTGGTTATATTTGGAATATGTTGAAACAGAATTGTATTTTTGAGCAGTACTTGAACGATTAATGATAGGGTTAAAAAATTTAAAATGAATTTCTTGAAAATAATAGTCGATAGAAATAGAAATTATGATTCTTGAGCTGTTTTTCTTATGAATTTTACGTGAATCTCAAGGAATATTGCCTGAAAATCAAATAAATTGATAATAGTGTTAAAATATGTGTATCTTTGCCCCCTCAACAAAATTAATTTTATCACCATGAGTAAAGGAAAAGTAAAATTCTTCAATGATCAGAAGGGTTTCGGATTCATTAAAGACAATGATTCAGATGCTGAATATTTCGTTCACGTATCTGGCCTTATTGACGAAATAAGGGAAAACGACGAAGTAACCTTCGATCTTAAAGAAGGAAGAAAAGGATTAAATGCAGTGAATGTTAAAGTGATTTAATATATCCGACATAATTCTTTAAGTCCGCCTCCGGCGGACTTTTTTTATGCTTATAAACTTAAAAAGCCAACTCCTTTAAGGGTTGGCTTTTTAAGTTTATTATAAAATCAAACTATTTGAGTCCGAGTTTCTTTTTAACGAGTGGCATAAGATCGTCAGCAGGTTCGGTATAAAGAACCAGCCCTTCGGTTGAGTTAAGTACAAAACTGTAACCGTTTTCTTTTGCTACTTCCTTAACAGCATTTCTGGCTTTTTCAATAAGCGGTGCAGTGAGCTCAACTTCTTTGTTCTGAAGATCTTCCTGGGCAGTTTGCTGGAACTCCTGAATGCGGCGCTGCAGGTCAACAATCTCTTTTTCTTTAGTCTGCTTAATAATGTTAGACATGGTAGCGAGATTGGTCTGATACTCATTCAATTTGGTTTCATATTCGGTTTGCATTACCTGAAACTGTGCCTGAAGCTGCTCCTGATATGCAGTAAATGCAGTGCGGATTGAATCCTGACCGGGCATCATTTCATAAAGCTCTGCAAAGTTAATGTGGCCTAATTTCTGTGATTTCTGGGCACTTACCTGCATGGCTGAAACGGCTATGACAAGCACAATAAAGATTTTCAGAACGTTTTTCATGTATTCAATTGGTTTTTAGTTTAATTGACGCGCAAAAATAGAAAAATTTCTTTACCGCAAGGCAGTTTTATCTTTCTATAGTTTTAAAAAAAGTTAATTACTCACAAACTTAGTTGCTATTGCCTGCTTTTGTAGGAGTAACCCATTTTATCAAGCACCTCCTCGCTGATGTCGTAGCGGGGGTTGGTGTACATCATGGAAACACTGCCTGCCTTATCAAATACAACAGCATAGTTGTCGGCTGCTGCAATGGATTCAATGGCAGTGTAAATTTTCTCCTGTATGGGTTTTATCAGTTCCTGGCGGCGTTTGAAAAGGTCGCCGTTATTACCGAAACGTTGTTTCTGCAAGTCTTTTGCTGCTTTTTCCTTGTTGATGATTTCCTCTTCGCGTTTCAGCTTGATGTCTTCGGGCAATAGTACGGCTTCAGCTTTAAAATTGCGATACAGCTGGTCAATTTCAGCAAATTTGGCTTCAATTTCTTTTTGCCATTGTATAGAAAGTTCATCAATTTCAGTTTTGGCATCGGCATATTCGGGAATGTTTTCCAGAATAAAATCGCTGTCAACATAAGCAAATTTCTGAGCAAATGAAGTAAATCCGGCCAACAGAAGTACTGCAGCAATAACTAAGGTCTTTTTCATGGTTGGTCCTCCCATTTTTTATTTTGAGGTTTGTTTATTTGTTTAACTCATTCTGCTCTGCAAAAAACCTGCCACAATTTCATTCCTTTTTTCTGTTTTGGTTTCACACAGACAGTCAAAAGTCTTTAGTCAATACTCTGGTTAATTGAGAAGTGGAATTGTCCTTTGTTTGCTGAGGGCAATCCGGGGATATCGTCAAATCCGTAACCCCAGTCGAGGCCAAGCAAACCAAACATCGGCAAAAATACCCTGACTCCGACACCAGCCGAACGTTTCAGAGAGAATGGATTAAAACTCTTGAAGTCTTTCCATGCATTTCCGGCTTCGGCAAAGGTCATCACATAAATGGTGGCACTCGGATTGAGTGACAGCGGATAGCGCAGTTCGAGTGTGGTTTTGTTGTAAATGGTACCTCCGGTGTTGCGGTTCAGGTAATAATCGGGGGTAAGACTTTCGTTGGAGTAGCCTCTCATACCAATGATTTCGCGGCCATCCAGGTTGTTGTAGCCCGAAAGTCCGTCGCCACCCAGATAGAATCTGTCGAAAGGAGTAACGCCTATATCTGAATTGTAAAGACCCAGGAATCCGTATTTGGTGCGGGCACTCAGTACTAAGTTGCCAACAATTTGCCTGTAAAGCGAAAAGTTGAACTTCCATTTGTGATACTCAATCCATTTAAACTTATCTTCGTCAGCCATGGTTTTATAATTCTTGTCGCTAAACAGAGAGTAAGGAGGAGTAATATCAAGGCTGAGCGATACTTCTGAGCCAGAGCGCTGGAAGATGGGGCTGTCAATCGAATTGCGGGCCAGTGTGATACCGTAACTGAAGTTATAATACTTTCCTGTGCCGCCGCCAAATGAAAATACACTGCTGTAATTGTTGAGTCTGTATGTCTGAAGGCTGATTCGCTGCATCAGGGTGAAATAGTCGTCGGGCCATGCCAGCCTTTTGCCAAGCATTAGCATAAAGCCATCAATTTTGAAGGCACGGTAATCGGCGTCTTTTTTTGAGACTCCGTTTGAATAAAGTGAATGGTAGTAGCTAACGCTGAAAGAGTTGGGCTTTTTGCCGCCCAGCCAGGGTTCGGTAAAGGAGGCGCTGTAACTCAGGTAACCTTTTCCATACGATTGCAACCTGAGGCTGAGTTTTTGCCCGTCTCCGGATGGTATGGGCCTCCAGGCCGATGGCTGGAACATTTTGCGGGCCGAAAAGTTGTTAAACGAGAGCCCGAGTGTACCCACAACTCTTCCGTAACCCCAGCCACCCGAGAGCTCAATCTGGTCAGATGAAGTTTCTTCTACCTTATATTCTATATCCACAGTTCCTTCGTTGGGATTGGGTATGGGAGTCGGAACAATTTTTTCGGGGTCGAAATACCTGAGTTGCGCAAGTTCGCGTGTGGTACGTATGATGTCGGAACGGCTGAACATCTGACCCGGCCGGGTACGCAATTCGCGCATCACCACATGGTCGTTGGTACGGGTGTTTCCTTTGAGAATTACTTTGTTGATGGTGGCTTGTTTGCCTTCGCGTATGCGCATTTCCATGTCAATCGTGTCGTTCTCAACCCTGATTTCAACAGGAGTAACCGAGAAAAACAGATACCCGTCGTCCAGGTAAAGTGTACTTACGTCAATTTCGTTGGGATTGTAGTTGAGGTTGGCTTCCAGCTCACTTTGGTTGTAAACGTCGCCGCGCTTGATTTTAAGTACCTCGTTCAGTTGCTCGGCTGAGTATTTGGTATTGCCCACCCATCTGATGTCACCAAAATAATACCTGCGTCCTTCATCAATTACAAAATCTATATTGATGGTTTTTGGTCCGGTGCGGTAGATGGAATCTTTTACAATCACTGCATCGCGGAAACCGGCATCGTTGTATTTGGTGATAAGTGCAATTTTATCTTCACTGAAGTCGTCCTGTATAAACTTGGAAGCTTTGAAAATCCTGAACCTTAGGTTCTCATTTACAATATTTTTAGCTTCTTCAACTATGGTGTCGGCATTAAACGTAAAAACCTTGGCCGGGAAACGGAAAACAAATTCATCCAATGCTTTAAATGGCCTCACAATCCCTCTGTCTTTGGTGTTTTTCAGGGCTTTTTTAAGTTTGGCATCACTCAGATTTTCGTTGCCGATGAAGTTGATTTCATCAATTTTAACTTTCTGATTTTTGTCAATCTTTATGACTAAAGTTACTTCATTGGCTTTCAGGCTGTCCTTTATTTGTTCAATATCCACTTCGGTATTCAGGAAACCTTTGGCGGTGAAGTGCTTTTTGATGATGTTTGAGGTTCTGATGATTACATTTTCGGTAACAACATCACCTTTCATGAGCTTAATTTTATCTCTCAGGTCGTCGGCTTCGGCTTTTTTTATGCCTTTGAATGTAAATTTATCCAGCCTTGGGCGTTCTCTCAGCTCGATGTTCAGAAAAACCAGTTCGCCGGTAAACTTTGTGGCCGAGATTCTTACGTTGTCAAACAATCCCTGTGCCCATAGTTTTTCGATGGCTCTTCTGATTTTATCGCCCGGGATTTCAATCTTATCAGCAACCTGAAGGCCTGAGAGCATGATAAGTACATTGTGGTCGAGATATTGAACCCCGCTAACGGTTACTCCTCCGATGATGTACTCTTTGGGATTGGAATAGTCAATCTCGCTGAGGTCATCACCAAGCCTCACCTGTGCAGACAGGCTGGTAGCAGAAAATAGTAGAGCGAGGGCAATCAGGCAGGTTTTGAATTTCATCCGTAAATAATTTTTTTTTCAAGGGTCGGATGGAACCCACATGCAGAAAGTTTAATTACATACAGTTTTGAGTATGTAATACATGTGGATTTCATTTATTGATTAAAGGTTTTATTTGTTCACTTGTCATTCCGAAACGTCTTTCGCGGTTCTGGAAATCGAGAATGGCTTCGTAAAGATCATCTCTCCTGAAATCGGGCCATAGTTTTGGCGTAAAATACAATTCGGAATATGCAGCCTGCCAGAGCAGGAAGTTGCTTATTCTGTATTCGCCGCTGGTTCTTATGAGCAGTTCAGGGTCAGGTATATCTTTGGTTTCAAGGTAATTGTTAAAAAGATCCTGGTCAATGTTTTCAGGGTCAAGTTTTCCGTTTTTGACTTCCTCTGCCAATTTTTGAGCAGCATTGGCTATTTCCCATCTGCCGCTGTAATTGAGAGCCAGAATCAGATCCATCCGGCTGTTGTGCCTGGTTTTTTCCATGGTGTCGAGCAACTGGCTGTAGCATTCAGGTTGCAACTGATCTACATTTCCAATGGCCCGAAGCCTGATGTTGTTTTCCATTAATGTTCCCAGCTCCGAGTTCAGGGTGAGCACCAGCAGATTCATCAATGCATCCACTTCGCATTTGGGACGTTTCCAGTTTTCGGTAGAAAAAGCGTAGAGGGTAAGAAAACCTACCCCCAGCTCAGCAGCTGTTGTGGCAGCCTGCCTTACCGATTCCACACCATTCTGGTGGCCAAATACTCTCATTTCGCCCCTGCTTTTTGCCCATCGCCCGTTGCCATCCATAATAATGGCAATGTGCCGGGGCAATCTTTGAGGGTCTATTTTGTCTTTAAGATCCATCCGTCAGAATCACGAAACTAAATTAGGCTGTATTATTATTCACCCATGAATTCCGGTGTTAATAATTGTTAACCAGGTTAATAAAAAACGTTAAGGCATCTTTCCCTTTCAAGGTAATTGAGTCGTATTGAAAGGCTTACGCCAAAAAATGAATACCAGTCGTTGTATGTGGGGTCGCCTCTTTGCATTCCCCGGTTGTGGCTGAGCGTTGGGTCGGAAGCCAATCCCGCAGCATTGGTTTCGCCGGGGGTAAGGCTTTGTAAATCAAGATAATATGTAGTGCTGATGTCGTCAATGTAATCGGTAAAGGTTTTTCTCATTCCCCAGTCAACCGAAAGCCCCATAAAGCTGTTGAGGCTGTATTTAACTCCGATTCCAAATGGTATTGCAAACTGGGTGCGTTTGTACATTTTCCGCTCAGGATAAACACTTCCCTGTCCTTCGGTTGCCAGCCCGTGCAGCTCATAGGTAGTGCCGCCATAACTTGCTTTGGGATTAAACAGGAACAATGATCCTCCGGCATACATGTAAGGGGTTACAAAATGCCTGAGGCTGCCGATAAAGTAGTCGAAAAAATTCAGCTCAAAAGTGGCTGATATGTCGGTAATTGGTGAGGTAAAGTTCAGTCCCCGGTTGGTATTTACCTTCGAAATCATATCATCGCCGGTAAGGGTTCCGTAGGTGAATGCTCCTTTTATTGCAGTACGCTCATTAAAGTTGTGTCTGATAAAGCCGCCGAAAGCTGGTTTTGAAAGCAGGAAGGGTTTCCCCGGATTTAATTCGCCGAGATAGTATGACCCGCCGCCAAAAATGCCTATTTCTCCGTAACGCTGGGCCCGGAGAGATACAGTTGCAATAAGAAGAATAAGGACAAAAATCAGTTTTTTCATAATCGGGTCATCATCCGCCTGTAGCGGAAAACATGCTTTGTGAGCTGGTTAATAAATGTTTTTGATTTTATCCGGCTCATTTTAACCTGTTTTGGCCTGCAAAAGTAAGAAAAAAATTCAGCCGAAAAGCATTTAAAAACCAAAGGACAAATCAGTTCCTGACGTCCCTTCCCCACATGAGTTTCTGGCGGATGGTGGTAAAGAAATTGTCGCCTGCCCGCTGAACCAGATTTATTGCAAAATTCTCTTTTTTCACAACAATTTCAGTGTCAGAATCAATAATGGCTGTGCGCGAATCCAGACCAACCAGATACTGGGTCATGCGGCCTTCTACCTTTAGTTTGATAATGCTCTTGTCGGGAATAACGACAGGCCTTACGGTTAAATTGTGTGTAGCTATGGGGGTAATTACAAAATTCTCTGAATCAGGCGTGATAATGGGGCCGTTGCAACTAAGTGAATACGCGGTACTTCCGGTGGGTGTAGCAACTATCAGCCCATCTGCCCAATAGGAATTCAACAAAAGACCATCCACATAAACATGTACCAATATCATGGCTCCGGTGTCTTTTTTATTCACGGTGAGCTCGTTGAGGGCATAATTGATTTCGCCAAACAGGTGCTCAGGCGTTTCTACACAAAGCATTGACCTTTTTTCGAGCGTATAATCACCCCTGATTAATGCCCCAACCGCCTGGCTGATTTCTTCCTTCGAAATACTTGAAAGAAATCCCATTCGCCCGAGGTTGATTCCCATAAGCGGTATCCCTGAATCGCGGATGAGGGTAATGGCATCGAGCATGGTTCCGTCGCCACCAATGGAGAACATAAAATCTGCTGCGCCCGGTAACTCGCTGTACTGCGAATACACCTGAGGCTTGTCCGAAAACCGGATTCTGCCATCAATAAAATCCATAAACGGCTGATACACCATCATTTCAATATGGTTGCGCTCTAAAGTTTCAACAAGTTGCTGAAAATAATAGAAGCGGTCTTCACTGAAATTTTTACCAAACAGGGCAATTTTCATAGCAGTTGAATTTGGTGCAGAGCAGGAAAAAAATTTATAAACGGATTTGCAAATATTACAGTTTGCCTGAAGCAAAAACCATAACTTTAAGGCAAACAACATTTGCAGACCAATGCAAATGTACAACAGCAAGGCAAATAAACCTGTGTTTTGTGTGTTATTTTAAATCCAAAATCAGATGCAGTTTAAATTTTTACACTAGGTTCAGATAGCAGCCATAAAATGCAGAAAGAATCCGGCTTTTCCTTCGCGGTTTACTGAGAACTCTGCACGCATTACCTTGTCGTAATAAGTTACAAAATCGAGACCCAGACCCGCGCCGGCCAGCAGTTTCTGCTGCAGTGAAGTGATTTCAGCGTTTTGGGCCGGCCATGTTTTGCCGGCATCAGCATAAACTCCCACATGCATTGAGAATGGAATGGTGTTAAACTGCCCGGCTTTTATTTTGCCGGCTTTAAAAATCTTAAGTGGTACCAGGGCATACTTCAGGTTGGCTTTTAACAGCCAGAAATTGTCGCCATCAACCACCTGGTATTCATAACCCCGCACATAATCGCGCCCATATCCCAATGCCTGATTCCTGAACCAGGGTTTGTTTCCTTTTGTCGAAATTTTGCCGGCTACCCCTGCAGCCAGATTCCACCTTTCGGTTAATGGATGGTGAATCCTTGCTGAAGCGCGCAAAGTCACGTAATCAAAATCTGCTTGATTGACAATACCGGCCCATTCTGCCAGCAAATCGGCATACCAACCCGAGAGCGGATAGGCGCGCTGGTCGCGGTGGTCGGCTTTCATCAGGTAAGTGAGCGAAGGGAGTGTGGTTTCGCGCAATGCAATACCGGCATAATCCGGATTAAGCGCAATAAGGGTATCGCTGAACTGGTAATGGTTCAATTGTGCGGTGAGTGTATGGCTGGTATGAATGCCGGGTCTGTATCTGATAAACAGGCCTGCTTCGGTGAATTTTCTCAAAAATTCGCTGTGCCGGAAATATTCGAGGCTGTTTTCGCGGGTAATAAATGCTGTTTCGCGCTCCCGGGCTACATTTACCAAAACTCCGGCACCCAGGGTTTTTGTGCGGTTGAGATATGGCGCCTCATACAACAGGCTGATTTGCTGCTGATATCCCGCTTTGATGCGCAGGTGCAGCTTTTCCAGCCGTCCTCTGAAGTTTTCCTGCTGAAAAAACAGCCCATAGGAAAGTCTGGTAAGATCCCCGTTTTCGAGCCAGGTATTAAAATTTCTGTCACTTATTTCAAAAACCGGCCAAATCCACGTGTACCAGCGTTCAGTCAGCTGAATGGTAATGGCTGCCTCACTGGTTTGAGACATGGTGTCAACCCTGATATCCACAAAATGAAACAGCGGCAGCCTGAGCAGGTTTTCGCGGCTGATGCCAAGTTGTACCAACAGTTCCTGATGGCTGAGGGTGTCGCCCGTATTAATGGTCAACTCACGAAGAACAATATAATCTTTGGTTTTTTTGTTGCCTTCTATTTTTATTGAAGAAATTACCAGGGTGTCGTAATGGCTGTAACTTCCGGCAAGTGAAAGGAGTGGTAGAAGCAAAACAGCCATCAACACACACAGGGTGGCAGCGGGAACCAACCTCATATTTCGAGGAATTTCATCAGCGAATCGTACCGGTCGCGCAGCGAATCGTTGTAATCTCCTTCGAAGAAAGAGGCTTTGATGTTGTAATTGTAGCGGTTAAAGGTTTGAATGATGGCGCCGATGTCCATGCGGTTTATTTTTATGGTAACCTCAATGCGGGTTGAGTCGGGAAGGGTTTGCACGTATAGACTAAGAATGCTGGAATCGTTCATTTCAACCAGGCGGGCGATCTCGCTCAGCGAATAATCGCGTATGCCCATTTCAAGCACAATGATTCCACCGGGATTGTCAACAGCTGCCAGCCGGGCAAAATATTTTACCAGACATTGCAAGGTAATGGACCCCAGATAGTGATTCTTGTGGTCGAGCACGGGAATAAGGCTCAGCTTTTGCTCATACACCTGTCTTATTACATCATAAACATGCTGGTCTTCAAACACATAAGGTTTATATAAACCCAGAGGGTGATTCCCTAACGGCTCTTCATAATTTCCGAGTTCGTAAATATCAGACTCAGAAACCAGGCCCAGAAAATCGCTGTTATTAACTATAGGAAGGTGCGAAACCCTGAATTCTTCCATCCAGTTGAGGGCAGTTATGCCCGTGTCGGAGGTCTTGAGGGGCATAATGGCATCGCTGATCAGATCTTTGGCTAACATGTTTCTCGTTTTTCACTACAAACTTACACATTTTGTGGTTTGGTTTGGAAACATATCTGATTGTTTGATTAGATGATTAGCTGATTAGATGATGAGTTGTTGATTTGGGGATTTGGGGATTTGGGGATTTGAAGATGTGGGAATGGGGTACCGCACGAAAAAATTGTGAGGTACAAGGAGATTATGGGAGAAATTTTAGAATTAACCACCCGCTTACTGAATCACTACCTTTTCAGTCCAGTTAGCGTTA
>JANJXJ010000071.1 GCA_024709105.1 Lentimicrobium sp.
ACGATATTAAAATAGTCACCTTCGTTCAGATTTTCAACAATATATGCAGCTGCATCCTTGGCCTGCTCCATTTTATTGCCTGTCATGGAACCAGATCTGTCTATGATCAGGGTAAAAACCTTTTCGATTACCTGTGTAGAATCAGCCGGGTCGGGTTCAACGATAAAGGTAAAAAAACCGTTTCCGTAATTGTCACAAACACTAAGTGAATCAGGAAGATATGTACTGAAGCTGAATAATCCGAGTTCTTCCGCATTGAGCAGGTATTCTGCGTAAAAATCGGTGTTGGGCAGTACTTCGTAATGTTCGTAATGAATTTCGGCATGATGGCCAGTATTAATAATTGTGGCCGAAGGATGGCTCACAAGTTCTATGGATTCAATGGTACGCTGAGATTCAAGCTGCAGATCAAGGCTGTGGTGCATGAATGGATAGCTCTGAATCAGGCTGTAATCGTTGGGATAATCAAATTCCACGAGGCTGAAGTTGTATGGCAGAAGCTCAACATAAGTAATTTCGATTACAATACTTGAGTCAGCAGCAACAAGATCGGGAATATCAAAGAAAAGCGGTGAATCTCCCAGGTATTCCATAAGTTCAGGATCAGGATCACCGCCGCCGGGCAGGGAAGTGTCTTGTGGTGAGGGGGCAAAAATTGCTGTGTACCAGGTGTTGTTGATCATCCATCTTAGGCTGGTAGCGCTGGCTTCTTCATGCAGAGGAAATGCATATTTTACGGCTGTTGTGGCTCCGGTCTGGTTTCGGAAAACCTGTGTGCTGACGATTGTTGCCACCTGATCGTACACCATAACTGATTGATTACTTGATTCAACCCGCAGATATATGCCGGTGGTTGCGTTAACTACCGCAACTCCGTGGGCAAAAGTAGAGTTGGCAAAAATGCATAACAAGATGCACAATAAATAATTTTTTTTCATGGTAACGCAGGTTTTATGGTTTAAAAAAGTAAATCAGCCGTAAGGTATGAACGTAAATGAAATAGTTGATTGAGTTTGCCCGAAGCAGATACAGCAATACAAATATTGCTTTTGTTTAGATTTAAGACAATTAATTCCGGTTTTACCCCTATTGAAAATGATTTTTTTTTTGACTTATTTTTTTGGATGGGAGTATTTCATAAAACCTTTCGTGGTGGAGCCGGTGCAACAATTAATCAGGCAGCATGGAATTGTAAAGGTCAAAGTTTACATTCTCAAAGCAGACAAAAGTTACTGTGAGGGGAACCGGAGAAGTTTGCAGAAACTGTTTTACGGTTTGAATGGCGATTCGGGCGGCTTTGTCCTTAGGAAAACCATAAACCCCTGTACTTATGTTGGGGAAAGCAATGCTTCGGCAACCGTTTTTAACCGCAAGAGAAAGACTTTCAGTATAACAGGAAGCCAGGGTTTCTTCTTCCCGGTTATTTCCGCCTCTCCACACAGGGCCTACGGTGTGAATAACATACCTGGCGGGAAGTTTAAAACCTCCGGTTATTCTGGCTTGTCCGGCCGGGCATCCGTTAAGCAGGCGGCAGGCGTAGAGCAACTCAGGACCGGCGGCCCGGTGTATGGCGCCATCCACACCGCCACCACCCAGCAGGCTGCTGTTGGCTGCATTGACAATGGCATCTGCCTCAACGGTGGTGATGTCGGCAAGAATGCAGCTGATTTTATTCATTTTACCAAAGCTTTCAGACTTTTCTTACAATCAGCTGGGCATTTTCATATTTTACCACCTTTACCTTTTCACCTTTTTCAATAAAACCGGCAACGGCAACAGCATCAAATATCTGATCGCCGATTTCAACTTTACCGGCAGGCCTCAGCATGGTAAAGGCAGTACCTTCCATACCCTTCATTTCCATATAATGTGCATCGGCCGATACATACCCCTCGTTGGTTTGCTGTGTGGTAAGCAGTGCCAGATCGCCAAACATGGTATGGCCGCCAAACAGTTTGCGTGTAAGGAAAAATGAGCCGATAATGGATGCAAACGAAGCAATAATCACAATAAAAAATGCACTGATGATGCCCTGAAAAGCTACCCCTTCAAAATTAAAACCAATGTTGTCTATCATGCTGAGCGTGAGACCGGTAACAATCAGAATAATGCCCGAAATGCCGGCAACTCCGAATCCGGGTATCGCAAACAGCTCTACCAGCAATAAAATTACCCCGATGATGAAGATTAAAATTTCCCAGTTGGCAGCCAGGCCTTCGATGTAGAGTGGCGCAAAATAAACGATGGCAGCCAGCACAGCAGCGGCAAGCGGAAAACCAATGCCGGGGGTCTGCAACTCGAAATAAATACCGCCAATAATGATCATGATTAAAATACCGCTTATAAAAGGCTGAGTAAGAAAACCTATGATTCTGTCGGTGACCGTGAGTTCCTGTTCAACAATTTTAAAATTCTGTTTACCGGTTATTTTCAGAATTTCTTCAATACTTTCGGCTTCGGCGTTGCAAAAACCGTGTCTCATGGCTTCGGAGGTGGTAAAGGTGATTACTTGTCCGGTATCGGTAACCCCGGGAATGTATACCCTTGGGTCAACCATACCCTGCGCAATATCAGGGTCGCGGCCGGTGGCTTCGGCGGTTGACCGCATGGTGGAACGCATGTAGGATTGATATTTGTCAGGCAAGGGTTTTCCCGTTTGGTCTACTACCGTGGCTGCGCCTATGTTGGCTCCCGAACGCATATAAATACTGTCGCAGGCAATGGAAATCAGAGCCCCGGCCGATGCAGCATTGTTGTCAATAAAAACCCAAACCGGGATTTTTGACTGCAAAATGGCGGTTCTGATGCTGTCGGCGGTTTCCACCATACCCCCGTAGGTGTTCATGTGGATAAGAATAATATCGGCATTCATTTCCCGGGCTTCGCGAAATGCTTTTTTGGTGTTGTGCCAGGCAGGAGGTGCTATTTCCTGCTTAATGTTGAATTTATATATCAAACCGCCTTTGCTTTCGGAACTTTTGTCCTGCGAAAAGGAAAAAGCCGGAGCAAAAATCAAAATGGCTGAAAAAATCAGTTGAAAAGGGATAAATTTCATATTCTGAATAATTTACAGATTAAACTACAAAAATACATGCTTTGTTCTCAAATTACTGCTGTTTGAAAAACTTATTGATCACCTCTTTCATTTCGGGGTGCGCCCAGGGATTACCGGCAATAAGTTCTCTGCCAAAGATGTAGGTGTTTCCTCCTGAAAAGTCGGTGACCACGCCTCCGGCTGTCTGAACAATAAAGGCACCTGCAGCCACATCCCAGGAGTTGAGACCGTATTCGTAAAACCCTTCAAAACGCCCGCAGGCAACATAGGCCAGATCGGCAGCGGCTGATCCTAAGCGTCTGAGACCAGCGGTGTGTTTCATAAAGTGTTTAAAAACAGTAACATAATCCTCAAGTCTGCCATAGTCGTAGTATGGGAAACCCGTGGCGAGCAGGCTGTTGTCGAAGTCTTTGATTCCTGAAACTGAGATTTCTGAGTTATTAAGCATGGCTTTGCCACCTTTCCAGGCATAGAAACACTCATCAAGATTAACTTCGTAAACTACACCCACTACTACCTCGTTTTCTTCCATCAGGGCAATGCTGACACAGAAAACCGGAACCTTATGTATAAAGTTGGTAGTACCATCAAGCGGATCAATTACCCATTTAAAACGCTGACTGTTGTGTCCGGCCGTATTTTCTTCTGTAATAAAACCCGACCCGGGCAGCAGTGCCTGCAACTCCTTAACAATCAGTTCCTCGGTGGTTTTGTCAACATAGGTCACATAGTTGTGATGCCCTTTTTGTTCCACTGCATTCTGATCCACAAGGGTGAGTTGCTGTTTGATGTAATCTCCTGCTTTGCGTGAAATGTTGCAGACTTCGTCACATATTCTTTTGTAATCTTCGGGTTTCATCAGTTTTACCGGGCTATTGAGATGGTATAGGTACCATCGGTGTCATGTTCAAGCAAAGTTACACTTTCAATTTGATTCACAGAATTTAAATCGTGTGGTTTTTTACATCTGATGTAATTATCGGTAAAACCGTGCATAAATCCGTTTTCGATGTCAGATTCCCACAAAACCTGCCGGATAGTACCACGATTTTCGTTGTAAAAGATGTTTTTCTTTTCGTCGGACAGCTGATGCAGCAGGCGGCTGCGGTGTTGTTTTACTGTATCGGGCAGTTGTCCGGCCATTATGGCAGCTTTGGTTCCCGGTCTTTTTGAATAGGTAAAAACATGCAGGTAGGAGATAGGGAGCGACTGAATAAAATCGAAGGTCTGGGCAAAATCCTCCTCAGTTTCGCCGGGAAAACCTGTAATTACATCGGCAGCTATACAGGCATCGGGCATAAGTTGTTTGATAAAATCCACCCTTTGTTTAAATACCCCGCGTTTGTACTTGCGTTTCATCAGTTCCAGAATTCTGTCGGTACCCGATTGCAGAGGTATGTGAAAATGAGGCATAAACTTTTTGCTTTCAGCTACAAGACGAATAATTTCGTCGTTAAGCAATTCGGGTTCAACCGACGAAATTCTTATTCTTTCTATACCATTCAGTTGATCTAGTCCTTGCAGCAGCTGAAGAAAGGTTTCGTTGTTTTGTCTTCCGAAATCGCCGATATTTACCCCGGTAAGAATAATTTCCTTAACCTCAGTGGCTGAAATCTTTGCGGCAACTTCAAGGGTTTCGGCAACGGTGGCACTGCGGCTCCGGCCGCGGGCAAAAGGAATGGCACAAAATGTACAGAAATAGTCGCAGCCATCCTGTACCTTGAAAAAGGTGCGGGTACGATCGCCCATTGAAAAGCCGGGTTCGTAACTTACAGGTCTGGCAGTTGCTGATGTTGCACTCTCTTTGCCCGTACCAAGACTTTCAATATGAGAGAGTAAGTCGTATTTATCGCTGTTGCCGAGTACAATTTCAACACCCTGCTGACTCTTCAGCTCTTCGGGTCTGAGCTGGGAATAACAGCCAATAACGGCAACTGCTGCTTCAGGATTTTTTCTTTTGGCCTGGCGAATGGCTGCCCTGGTTTTCTTTTCAGCCTGAGCGGTAACAGTGCAGGAATGTATCACATAGAAATTGGCATGATCTTTAAAATCAACCATTTCGTAATCGGCATCGGTAAATTTCCGGGCAATGGCCGATGTTTCGGCAAAGTTGAGTTTACAGCCGAAAGTCTGAAATGCTATCTTCTTCTTGTTCATCGCTGCAAAGATAGTTGAAAATGAGGCTCCTGTTTATTCAGAAAATCAACTCCTGTATTGCCCTCTTTTTCGTAAGTTTGTATGTTACTTTAAAATCCATGATTTTGACTACCAATTATATTTCAGATACAAATACCTGGTTTGATGCATGTTATCAGGTTATGAAGGCCATGAAAGGCCAGGAGTCTGACCGTGAATTCACTGAAGCAATTGGCAGGCACAAAGCCATTTATCAGGTTTTGTTTGCTGTTAAAAATGATAGTTCGGAAAATTTTATTCTGCTGGCTGAAGCAGTTTCGGAGGGTCATACTATTCCATCAGCTATGCAGGATGCCATAGCCGGAGTAGTAAAGAATAAGAAATTTGATAGCCAAACAGGAGATTTGGAAATTTCAGAGGTTATTCCGGAAAATTACACGATTTGTAAAAGCTGTTCGCTCTTTTACATCAGGGAAAATTATAATCATCATGAGTATTTATTAATAGCTCTGGCAGACTTAAGCGATTACCCTGAACTAAGAATTGCCCTGCGCAGTCTTTTGTCGGTTTACCTTCTTAATTTGAAACTTAAAGATGCCGGAGAGCTGCAGGAGTACCGGCAGTTGGTTGAGCATCAAAGCGATATGGTGGTAAAGGTAGATGCTGAAGGCAGATTTTTGTATGTAAATCCTGCGTATTGCAACATGTTTGGGAAAAAGGAAGAAGAGCTTCTTGGGAAAAAATTTTTTCCATTGGTGCATCCCGATGATTTGGAAACAACCCGGAATGAAATGCAGAAGTTAAGTGTTGCGCCTTATACCTGTTATCTGGAGCAGCGGGCATTGACTGCCGATGGCTGGAAATGGCTTTCATGGTCAGATACAGCAATAATGGGAAAAAATGGGGAAATAGAATTTATTATTGGGGTGGGTCGCGACATCAGCCAGATTAAACGGACAGAGGAGGATTTAGAGGAAAGTGAGCAGAAATTCAGGATAGCTTTTCTGCAAAGCCCTAATCTGATGGCAATTACCAGATTATCTGATGGAAAGATCTATGACATCAACGACAGGTTTGATGAGTTTATTGGCAAAAAAAGAGAGGATGTTATAGGGAAGACCACTTCATCGCTCGGCTTATTTGATCATTTTTCCAGAGAACAACTGCTTGAGAATCTCAAAAAGAATGGTTCCGTCCGCGACCTTGAGTTCGAAATTTCATTTCAGGAGGGGAAGCACTTTACCGGATTGTTTTCGGCAGAAGTAATCAAACTCAATCATGAAAACTATCTGGTAAGTTCGGTTTCGGATATTACCGAATTAAAAAGTGCCCGTTTGCAGCTGGAGGCTTACCGCAACCATCTCGAAGGTTTGGTTGAGGAGCGAACCGCAAGCCTGATTGAGAAAAACCAGGAACTGGATCATTTTACTTTTTCGGTTTCACACGATCTGAAAGCGCCGTTGAGAGCAATAAAAAGTTATTCGAGGGCACTTAACAGCGATTATCAGCAATTGCTTGACGAAGAAGGGAAAAATTATCTTAGCCGCCTGATTGCTGTTGCTGATCAAATGGAGAAGCTCATCAACGATTTGCTTGAGTTTTCGAAGCTGAGCAGAAGCGATCTGAAACTGGCTCCCACCAGCACTTACGAATGTCTGGCAGAAGCTATGGAGCTGGTGAACCACGATCTTGAGCGTTCTGGCGGTAAGATTATGCTACAGCAGCAATATCCGCTTGTAATGGCTTCAAAACCTGCACTGGTAAGGGTCTTTGAAAATCTGTTCAGCAATGCAATTAAATTCTGCCAAAAGGGGCAACCTCCTGTTATAGAGGTTTCTGCATTTACTGAAAACGGGAAAGTGAAAATTTCAGTTGCAGACAACGGGATTGGCATTTCGGCAGATAAATTAAAGGTGATTTTTAAGGTTTTTGAGCGTTTACACGGCATTGAGAGTTATCCCGGCTCGGGCATCGGCCTTACCATTGCTGCAAAATCAGTAGAAAAAATGCAGGGAAGCATTTATGTTGCCTCCGAACCGGAAAAAGGCAGTATATTTACTGTGGTTTTGAATCCTGTGATTGATAAATAATTAATACAGTATAGTCAGCTATGCCCGATTTACTTAAGGTGCTTTTGATTGATGATAATCCCGATGACAGAATCTTGATAATCAGGGAATTGAGAAAACTGTTTCTGGTTGAGATTGTAGAAGTAATTGATAAGGCGGCATTTGAGGCTGCTCTGGTTATACGTGATTTTGATATCATCATCACCGATTACCAGCTGCGCTGGACCACCGGAATAGAGGTACTCATCCGGGTAAAAGCTTCATTTCCAGCTATTCCTGTGATTATGTTTACAGCCACAGGCAACGAGGAGATTGCTGTAAGAGCAATGAAGATCGGCCTGGATGACTATATTATGAAGTCGCCCGACCATTACCTGCGTTTGGCCATGTCGGTAAAATCAATCATCGAAAGGCTGCATGATAAATATCTGCGAAAATCAGCTGAAACTGCACTTCAGAAATCAGAAGAGAATTACAAACTTCTTGTCGAAAATATTGACCTGAGTCTGGTCAGGCTGGACGCTTCAAACAAAATAGTGTTTGTGAATTCGGCATTCGAGCAGTTGTTTAAAACCACATCAGAAAAATGTAAGGGAAAATATAAAACTGATTTTTACGATTCCATAGTCGAATTTCCTGATTTAGAACATATTGACGATTCTTTCGAAGAAAGCCACTTTAACAGCGCAATTGCATTTGGTGTAAAGCCCGATGGAAGTAAGTTTGAGATTCAGCTAAAGTCATTTCCAACCTATGATGAAAACAACAGGTTGTCGGGTTATGTTGAACTGATTGAAGATGTTTCGGGCAAACTCAGGAGTGAGCGGATTCAGCAGATCATCTACAATATTTCACATCTGGTAATGACCATTGACAGTTTCGGTTCTTTGTTTCCGCTCATCAGGACCGAACTGAGTAAAATACTTGAAGTTACCAATATTAAAGTGGTTCTTTATAATCAGGAAGGCGCAAGCTCTTCGGTAGTTTATGAGGAATGTGAAAAAGACAAACAATGGCCGGTTGATGAAAATTCACCTGCAGGATTTATTTTAAAAACAGGTAGTTCATTGTTGCTGAGCAGGAATGGACTTCAAAAACTTCTCGAAGAAGGCAAAATTAATGATTACGACACAGATTGCCTTTGCTGGATGGGAGTGCCATTAAAGAACAATCAAAAAGTGCTGGGAGCATTAATTCTTAAAAGTTATTCTGCCGAAACAGCATATGATGAATCTGACAGGGAATTGCTTCAGTTTGTATCCAATCAGATTGGAATTTATATTGACATTAAAATTTCGCAGGAAAAACTCAAAAAAAGTGAACTACTGTACCGCAGCATTATAGAGCAATCGGTGGATGGGGTGATGATGCTTGATGAGGATGGAAAACTGGTAGAGTGGAACAGAAGTATGAGCGAAATTACCCGCCTTTCGGAGCAGCAGGTTGCCGGTAAATACATATGGGAAATTAAAAGTTTGCTGATTAATGGTTCTGCCAGTATTTATCCGGTTGATTTAAAAACCGAATTCAACGAATTGAAATTTCGCCTGCTCAATGGTGAAAGCTCAGAGCAGCAATTGCTTGAGTTTGAGCATCGCGAACATGGCCTGGTAATTTTATCATGCAGTTATTTTCTTATTAAAATAAGTGCTGCAACCAACCTGATTGCCACTTTTGTTAAAGATGTAACCGAACAGAAACTAAGTGAAAAAACCATTCAGACAGCCAAATTGAAAGCTGAACAATCTGACAGGTTGAAAACCGCATTTCTGGCGAACATTTCGCATGAAATAAGAACACCTCTCAATGCAATTGTCGGGTTTGCTGAGTTGCAGGCCGATGGCGATTATCCTGAAGCAGACAGGCTTAAGTTTTCGGAGCAGATAATAAGTAGTTCAGGCCAATTGCTTTCATTATTTGACAAAATTATTATCGCTTCAAAAATTGAAGCTGGTGTAATAGCTCCTTCAAAATCAAATATTGATCTCAGCCAGTTGCTGCTGAATTCTGCCGGCCGGTTCAGACCGGGAAATGAAAGGGTAGAACTGAGGCTTAAAAACATAAATGCTCAAAATCATGTTTATATAAACACCGATGTTGATTTATTGCAATTGGCTTTAGATCAGCTTATTGATAATGCAATTAAATTTACTTCCGAAGGCGTTGCAGAAATTGAGCTGGCCGAAAGTGGAAACAGTCAGATTGAAATATCAATAAGTGATACAGGTCCGGGAATTCCTGAGGAGAAGCTTAGTCAGATTTTCGATAAATTCCGGCAGGCTGATGAGGGTTTGGAAAGAAATTATTCAGGATTGGGAGTTGGTCTTCATATTGCGAAAAAAATTATACATTTGCTGGGCGGAACCTTAAGTTACCAGCCGGCAATGCCCAAAGGCTCAAGATTTTTGGTTTCCTTTGCATCAGATGTTAAAAATACCACGGTTATGATAAATAAAATTGATAGCATAGCTTCCTCTACCGATCAATGGGTAGGAAAAGTGATATTGATTGTTGAAGATGTGGATTCAAACTTTCAATTCCTGAACGCAACTTTAAGAAGGTCGGGCGCAGAGATTCTGTGGGTGAAAAAAGGTGAGGATGCGCTTGAAATGATAAACTCGGGAACTAAAATTGATGTAATTCTTATGGACGTGCAGCTTGAAGGAGCTGATGGTTATTCTATTACACGTGAGATTAAGAAACTCAAGCCCGAACTACCTGTTGTTGCTCAAACAGCTTTTGCCATGAAGGGCGAAAAAGAAAAGAGTCAGCTGGCCGGTTGCGATGATTATCTTTCTAAACCAATACGCCCTACCGATCTGATACAGACTTTGAGTAAGTACTTATAATTTTCCTCTGGCAGCATGATATTGCTGTATCAGTATTCCTGTTATGATTAGGATCAGTCCGGCAAAAGTGGACAAAAGTATCTTTTCACCAACAACTATTGAAATAAACATAAGCGACAGGAATGGCGAAAGAAAAACCAGATTCCCGACCGCTGCAGTATTTCTTGCTTTTTTCAGTGCAGTAAGCCAAACTACAAAAGTGAGTCCCATTTCAAATAATCCTATATATACTGCTCCGGCTATGCCTTTGGTTGAAAAAGACTGGATGCCGCCAGAAAGCATTACGAATATGGTAATGTAGACCATTCCGAAGAAGAAGTTCAGGAATAATTTGCTCACCGAATCCCGCTTGTCCTTCATATTGAGGAGCCAATACAAAGCCCAGAAAACCGAGCTGCCCAATGCCATGGCTGTGCCGGCAGGGTTCTCAAATTTCATGGAAAAAAGGTTTCCCTGAGTAGCTATAACCACGGTTCCTGCAAAACTGATCAGCATGGAGAAAATGCCCAAAGCTGAAATTCTTTGTTTTAGAATTGGTATTGACAGCAGCACGAGCACCACAGGCCAGATGTAGTTCAGCGCAACAGCTTCCTGGGCGGGCAACACCGAATATGCTTCGAGCAACACCAGATAATACGCAAAAGGGTTCAGGAGTCCCATAATTGCTGACCTTACTATTGCCTTTGCAGAAAGCGATTGTTTAAACTCATTTGTGTTTCTGAACAGAATTACAATACCCAGGAAAACCAGGGCAGTGAGATTTGAAAAGAAAAGCAACAGAGATGGTGAAAAGTACTTAAGAGAAAGACTGAAAGCAGAGCCAACAGTTGACCAGAGTAAAACGGCTGCCAGCGCTAAAAGCAGGGATTGGTTGTCTTTTTTCACGCTGCAAAATTAAGCGAATTAATCTGAACATTATGCTGCTTATACAATTTGAATCTGAGATTTGATACATATTCGAGTGATATCTATAAATCTATGTATATCATTGTTTTAGGTAGGAGAAACAATATTTTTTCGGGGATTTGCCAATCATCAAAAAGATATTACTTTTGTCCGAAATTAAACCAACCGACTTTTATGAAGAAATTAGCTGTTGTAGCTTTGGGGGGCAATGCATTACTCCGGAGCGATCAGAAAGGAACAATTGACGATCAGGAAGCGAATGTATATGATACCGCCGAACGTATGCTCACCCTGATCAAGGCAAACTACAATCTGGTAATCACCCATGGCAACGGACCTCAGGTAGGCAATATATTGCTTGCTAATACTGCTGGTCATAAACTTTATGGCTTGCCCGATATGCCCCTCGATATTGCAGTGGCCTATTCACAGGGATTTATTGGTTATGTGATTGAGCAGCAGTTGCGTAATGTAATGATGGTCAACGATATGGACCGTGATATTATTTCCATCATCACCCAGGTTCTGGTTGATAAGGAAGATCCGGCTTTTAAAAATCCTACCAAACCTGTTGGCCCTTATTACACCAAAGAAGAATCTGAAGCAATTACTGCTGAAACCGGAGCTGTGTTCGCAGCTGATCCTCGTGGCAGAGGTTACCGCAAAGTTGTTGCAAGTCCAAAACCGCTGGTGATCAGTAACCAAAAATCAATAGAGGCTCTGGCACGCGCAGGACAGATTGTTATTGCAGTAGGAGGGGGAGGAATTCCCGCTTTTTACATCAAGGAAAACAAGCTTCAGGGAATTGATGCTGTAATTGACAAAGACCTGGCTTCCAGCCTGCTTGCAGTTCAGATACGCGCTGATAAGTTCTTTATCCTTACCGATGTACCCAAGGTGTGTATCAATTACAACACACCGCAGGAACTGGCTTTGGACAGAATGACTATTGCTGAGGCCAGAAAACATCTCGCAGACGGACAGTTTGCCGAAGGCAGCATGGCTCCCAAAATCAGAGCAGCCATTGCCTTTGTTGAAGGCACCGGTAAAGATGCCATCATTACCAATGCCGAAAAATTGGGTATTGACAATGGCGGAACAAGAATCGTAATTGTTTAACAATCAGAATAACAAACCTAAAACTTACACATATGGCTTTCAACCTCAGAAACCGTAACTTTTTAAAGTTGCTCGATTTTACACCCGAAGAAATTAAATATCTTCTTCAGCTTTCGCTTGATCTTAAAAAAGCAAAATACGCAGGAACCGAGCAACAGAGGCTCAAAGGCAAGAATATTGCCCTCATCTTCGAAAAGGACTCTACCCGCACCCGCTGTGCTTTTGAAACAGCCGCCTTCGATCAGGGCGCGCATGTCACCTATCTCGGCCCTTCAGGTTCGCAGATTGGTAAAAAAGAATCCATGAAAGATACTGCACGTGTATTGGGCAGAATGTACGATGGAATTGAGTACCGCGGTTACGGACAATCCATTGTTGAAGAGCTTGGAAAATATGCAGGCGTGCCCGTTTGGAACGGTTTGACTACTGAGTTTCACCCCACACAGATTCTTGCCGATTTTCTTACCATGATGGAACATTCTGATAAGCCTTTGCATCAGGTAGCTTTCTGTTATCTCGGCGATGCCCGCAATAACATGGGCAATTCACTCATGGTGGGCGCTGCAAAGATGGGTATGGATTTTCGTGCTGCCGCTCCCAAAGCCTGCTGGCCAAATGAAGAGCTGGTTGAAAAATGCCGCGAAATAGCCAAAGAAACCGGAGCAAAAATTACCCTTTCGGAATCGGTTGATGAAGCAGTAAAGGGTGTTGATTTTCTTTATACCGATGTTTGGGTATCAATGGGCGAACCTGCCGATGTTTGGGCCAGCCGTATAGAACTTCTGAAACCTTACCAGGTTAACCTCGATGTAGTTAAGAAAACCGGCAATCCCAAAGTGAAATTCCTGCACTGTTTACCGGCATTCCACAACCGCGAAACAACCATTGGAGAAGAAATCTTCCAGAAATATGGTATCGAAGCCATGGAAGTTAACGACGATGTATTTGAATCTCCCATGTCAATTGTTTTCGACGAAGCCGAAAACAGACTTCATACCATTAAAGCCGTGATGGTTGCTACATTGGGCAGCTAATCATGTTAATCTCAGCACAAAAAAGGCGGGTTTCCCCGCCTTTTCTATTTGCTGAAGTTTATACTAAACAAGATTCAGGGCTGCGATCATTGCATTGAGCTCTTCTCTCATTAAACTGTTCACTTTTTCAAAATCAGCTTTGTTTTCCAGTTTTCCTTTTACACCGAAATAGAATTTAATTTTCGGTTCGGTTCCTGATGGCCTTACAGTGATTTTGCTTCCTCCTTCCAGGAAAAACTGCAATACATCCGATTTGGGCAAATCAATATCTTTTTGCCCTCCGTTGATCAGATCGGTTTCTTTGCCCGATTTGTAATCTTTAACCTTAACTACCTTTATACCATTTATTTCCTTAGGAGGGGTTGTGCGGTAATTCTCCATCATTTTTTGAATTTCCTCGGCTCCTGATTTCCCTTTTTTAGTGATTGAGATCAAATCTTCGAGGTAGAAACCATATTCATGATAGATGTTTACCAGCATTTCAAACATGCTCATTCCCTGATCCTTGGCCCATGCAGCTGTTTCGGCAAGCATTGCGCAGGAAGCAACAGCATCTTTGTCTCTTACAAAATCACCAACAAGATAGCCGTAGCTTTCTTCACCACCACCGATAAAGGTCTTTTCTCCTTCATATTTTCTGATAATTTCAGCTATATATTTGAACCCTGTGAGTACATCAAAAGATTCAACGCTATGGCTTTCAGCAATATCTTTCAGCAATTCGGAGGTTACAATGGTTTTGGCAATAAACTCCTTACCCTGAAGTTTTCCGTTGGTTTTCCACTTTTTAATCAAATAATAAATCAGCAGTGAGGCAGCCTGATTGCCATTGAGCAGCACAAAATCTCCATTCAGGTCTTTTACGCCTATTCCCACGCGGTCGGCATCGGGGTCGGTGGCCATAATCAAGTCAGCGTCAGTTTTCTTGGCAAGTTCAAGTGCCAGATGCATGGCAGCTTTTTCTTCGGGATTGGGAGAATGTACCGTAGTGAAGTTGCCATCGGGCACCGATTGCTCTTCAACCGACAAAACATTTACAAAGCCAAATTTTTTAAGTACTTCAGGCACAAGCTTATAGCCGGTCCCGTGAATGGGGCTGTAAACAATCTTCAGGTCTTTTTGCCTTGCGATTACTTCAGGAGAAAGTGATAAACCAGCCAGATTATTCAGGTAAACCTCATCAACTTCATTGCCAATGGTTACAATTTTATCCTGGTTTCCAGTGAATTTTATTTCGTTCACCGAAGAAATTTTCTGAACTTCGGTAATTACATTTTTATCGTGCGGGGGCACCAGCTGGCCTCCATCATTCCAGTATACCTTGTAACCGTTGTATTCTTTCGGATTGTGCGATGCAGTAACCATAACTCCACCCTGGCAGCCCAGATGCCTCACAGCAAATGACAGTTCGGGAGTAGGCCTGAGGCTGTCGAATAAAAACACTTTTATTCCGTTGGCGGCCATAACTTCGGCAGTAATTCTGGCAAAAAACTGGCTGTTGTTTCTTGAATCGCAGGCAATGGCAACACTTATTTCCTGAAGGCCGGAAAAACTTTTCAGCAAATAGTTTGCAAGTCCCTGTGTAGCAGCTCCTACCGTGTATTTATTCATTCTGTTGGTTCCGGGGCCCATAATTCCGCGCAAGCCGCCGGTACCGAATTCAAGGTCTCTGTAAAAACATTCCACCAGTTCAGCCGGATCGTTTTCCAGCATGTTTTTAACAGCATCGCGGGTTTGCTGATCATAACTTTCGCCAAGCCAAAGCTTTGCTTTTTCAACAATAATCGGGTCAACTTCATTAAGGTTCATAACTCCTGGTTTTAATATTTTATTTAGAAAATTTTTCAGGAAAGTCCTTTCGTTAAATCAATACTTTCCTGTACCCTTCAATTATTCCGGAAGCGTTAAAGGTAATGATTATTCCCATTTTTCTGCCGGTTATTTTCAACTTTGAAGTCATTTTTGTAACATCAGGCTGAAGAATGGTTTCGGTGTTTTTAATTTCGACCAGAACCTGATTTTCAACCAATAGTTCCACTTTTAGTTCATGTGATGTTTTTATTTCTTTGTAAATTACAGGAAACAGTACATCTTTTTTGAACATTAAGCCATGCAGGCGGAGTTCGTGCTGAAAACAGGTATGGTAAATTTGAGTGTCGAGCCCGGGACCCAGCACGGAATACACTTCTGATGCAGATTCAAATATTCTGGTATGCAGCTTGTTAAGTTCAGCTCTGTTCATTCAGCAAAGCTATGCATTTTTTCAGGCTTTCGCGCCAGTATGGCGGATGTTCACCAACAATTGTTGTATACTTCGATTTATCCAGAACACTATAAAAAGGCCTTGGGGCTGGTAAAGGATATCCGGCAGTATCGGTAGGATTCACTTTGCATTGTATTTCTGATAATTCAACAATTGCATTGGCAAAATCATACCAGCTGCAAACCCCTTCATTGGTGAAATGATAAATTCCGCCAGGGACATCAAACTCAATCATTTTAAGAATGGCTGTTGCCAGATCGGCTGCCCAGGTGGGAGAGCCTATCTGATCGGCAACCACTTTCAACATACCCCTTTCTTTGCCTGCCTTTCTGATGGTTTTAACGAAGTTATGCCCATAAGCTGAATAAAGCCAGGAAGTTCTGATTACAATGTTAGCCGGATTAATCACTGCAGCCCGCTCTCCCAGTGCTTTGCTTTTTGCATAAACTCCTGTGGGATTTACTTGATCTTCAGTAGTATATGGTTTGTGGTTTTTGCCATCAAACACATAATCTGTTGAAATATGAATCAGGCGGAATGCATTACTGATGCTGGCTTTGGCCAGGATTTCTACTGCCCCTGCATTCAGCTTTATGGCAGTTTCCTGCTCCTGTTCAGCTTTGTCAACTGCTGTATATGCAGCACAATTGATTACATAGTCAGGTTTTAATTCCTTAATGAAACTGTCAACCTCATCGGCTTTGGTTATGTCTAATTCCTGGTAGTCGGTAAAGATGAATTCATAGGCCGGATTTTTCTCAGCAATGAGCCTGAGTTCGCTGCCCAACTGACCGTTGCTACCTGTAACCAGCATTTTCATCACTTAACTATTTTACAATTGTTCTGAAATATTCAATAGTTTTTACAAGTCCTTCTTCAAGTTGAACCTTAGGCTCCCACCCGAGTTTGCTTTTTGCCAGCGAAATGTCTGGTTGACGTTGCATGGGGTCGTCGCTGGGTAAGGGTTTTCTTACAATTTTCGAATCTGATCCGCAAAGTTCAATCACTTTTTCAGCCAGCTGAAGAATGGTAAACTCATTGGGATTACCCACATTGACAGGGCCGGTAAAATCATCACCTGTATTCATCAGTTTTACCATGCCATCGAGCAAATCGGAATAATAACAAAAACTTCTGGTTTGGCTTCCATCCCCGTAAACGGTGATATCCTGACCCTTGAGCGCCTGAACTATAAAATTGGAAACTACACGCCCGTCGTTAGGGTGCATGCGGGGGCCGTAAGTATTGAATATCCTGATAATCTTGATTTTTACATTATTTTGTTTGTGATAATTTACAAACAAGGTTTCCGCTGCTCTTTTACCTTCATCATAACATGCTCTTTCACCAATCGGGTTTACATGCCCCCAGTAGTTTTCGGTTTGTGGATGAATTTGCGGATCGCCATATACCTCGCTGGTAGAAGCCTGCAGTATTTTTGCCTTTATCCTTTTTGCCAATCCAAGCATATTTACAGCCCCCATAACAGAGGTTTTCATTGTTTTGATAGGATTGTACTGATAATGAATAGGAGAGGCAGGGCAGGCCAGATTGTAGATTTCATCCACTTCAATAAAGAAAGGCATAGTCACATCGTGGCGAACGAGTTCAAAATAGGGATGATCCAGCAAATGAACAACATTTGATTTTTGTCCGGTAAAATAGTTGTCAAGACAAACAACCTCATTGCCTTCATTCAATAAACGTTCGCAAAGGTGAGAGCCGAGAAACCCGGCTCCACCTGTTACCAGTATTTTTTTACCCATTTGAAAATATTACAGGTTTTTACCAGTGTTAACACCAATGCAATAATAGTCGAATCCCAGTCCGGTCAGTTCTTTCCTGTCATAAATATTTCTGCCGTCGAACAAAGCAGGCACTTTTACCAGCTTTTTGATGACATTCCAGTTGGGGAAGCGGAATTCAGTCCATTCTGTAAGCAGGAACTGAGCATCAGTATCAATAAATGCTTCGTAAGGGTCCTTGGCATATTCAATTACATCACCAATTTTCCTCTGAGCTTCGTGCATGGCAACGGGATCGTAAGCCTTTACCCGGCAACCAGCAGCAAGCAGTTTTTCAATAATTACAAGAGCCGGAGCTTCGCGCATGTCATCGGTTTGAGGTTTAAAAGAAAGTCCCCACAATCCTACCGTTTTACCCCTGACATCGCCATTGAAGTGATTCAGGAATTTGTTGAAAAGCACCGATTTCTGGTCATCATTAACATTTTCAACCGCTTTGAGGATTCGCATGGAATAACCAACAGAATCGGCAGTTTTAATCAGAGCTTTAACATCTTTAGGGAAACAGGATCCACCATATCCGATGCCTGGATAAATAAACTTGGTTCCAATTCTCGAATCGCTTCCTATGCCTTTGCGAACCATATTTACATCTGCACCAACAATTTCGCAGATGTTGGCGATGTCGTTCATAAAGCTGATTTTTGTGGCCAGCATTGAATTGGCAGCATATTTGGTCATTTCAGCCGAAGGTACATCCATAAAAATTACCGGATGCCCGTTTAATGTAAATGGTTTATATAACCTGGCCATTATTTCCTGAGCTTTATCTGATTCAACTCCCACCACAATACGGTCGGGCTTCATAAAATCGTTAATGGCATCCCCTTCTTTCAGGAATTCGGGGTTTGAGGCAACATCAAACTCAATATTTACATTGCGTTTGTCGAGTTCTGCCTGAATTACGCTGCGTACTTTTTTGGCTGTCCCAACCGGAACAGTACTTTTGGTAACCACTAGAATGTGTTTATCCATATGCTGACCAATGGTGCGGGCAACATCAAGCACATATTTTAAATCTGCACTTCCATCTTCGTCAGGAGGAGTACCCACAGCACTAAAAATAACATCGGCATCATTGATGCACGACGACAAATCGGTGCTGAAATGCAGCCTGCCTTTTGAAACATTGCGGGCAATCATGTCGTCGAGGCCGGGTTCGTAAATGGGGGAGATGCCATTTTTCAGGTTCTCAATCTTTTTTACATCAATATCAACACAAACAACTTCGATGCCGACCTCGGCAAAACAAGTTCCGGTTACCAGGCCGACATAGCCTGTTCCTACGATGGTTATTCTCATAAAGTACGATTTTGAAAGGTTATATTCTTAAATAGCAAAAATAGCAATTAGTTACCCTGATTAACACTAAAAAATCTATTTTATTTGAAAAAAAAATTGTGAAGTTTTTTTACTGACTAAATTTTATCCGGTAAAAGCTGTATTTTTTCAGATAATCAGATAGATAAGTCAGTAAAGGCTTTTCAGGTAATGAGTTCAGAAGTAAATCTGGTTTGAATTTTTAGATAGGTGTTAAATTTTATAATAAGGGTAGCACAAAATTTTTTAAGGTAGCACAAATGTAACACAATTGCTACTATTTTCTACGATTATCCCCTTTCCGGCTGAATATTTCAAATGTATAGAATTGCCTTAAGATACTAAAAATAAGCTAATTACAATAAAAAAGCCCTGAATTGCTTCAGGGCTTTGTGATCCCGCTGGGATTCGAACCCAGGACCCCATCCTTAAAAGGGATGTGCTCTACCTGCTGAGCTACAGAATCAATTTGGGACTGCAAAAGTACTGCTTTTTTCTTTCCATCCAAATAAAAAATGCATTTTTTTGCAGTCATTTTATTAAGATATTAATAGACAATTATTTGCGTTTGAATTTTATTTCAGATGACCATGTATTGCTAGCCACAAACAGGAAGGTTCTTTGCTTGTAAAGGTAACTCTGTGCTTTTTGTGTGCCGGAATAAATATATAGTCTCCGGGTTTCATTTCAAGAATGGAATTGTCCTCAAATTCAAGAATAGCAATTCCTGAGAGTAAAACCACCCATTCGTCCTCAGCCTGATCATACCATTTTCCTTCTTCAGTTGTATGTCCGGAGGAAAGGATTTTTTCAATCCTGATTTTTCCATTGAAAATCTCTGAGAACTTCTCCGGCTCGTCCGGTGAAATCTGGTTATCCAAGAAAAAATTTCCTGAAATCATAAAAGAATTCCTTTTCCTTCCCTGATGATTACTGGTTCATAATCGGTACAGTCAATTATGGTAGAGGGTTCGTTGTCGCCATAACCACCGTCAATAACTATATCTACCAGATTCTTGTATTTCTCGTAAATTAGTTCAGGATCGGTGGTGTATTCTAGAATTTCGTCGTCGTCGTGAATTGAAGTAGACATAATAGGATGCCCTAATTCTCTTACAATTTCGAGAGGAATATTATTGTCAGGGATTCTGATACCCACGGTTTTCTTTTTGCTTTGAATATACTTGGGCACACTGTTACTGGCATTCAGAATAAAAGTAAAGGGGCCGGGAAGGTTCTTTTTCATCAGTTTAAACACATCATTACCGATGGGCCTGGTATAATCGGCAAGTTGACTAAGGTCGTTGCAGATGAATGAAAAATTGGCTTTTTCAGCCTTTATTCCTTTAATCTGTGCAATGCGTTCGATGGCTTTTGATTTAAAGATATCGCATCCCATTCCATACACCGTGTCGGTGGGATAAATGATAATTCCGCCATCATTCAGGCATTCCACAACTGTTCTTATTTGCCTTTCACCTGGGTTTTCGGGGTAAATTTTCAGCAACATAACATCAGGAATTTTAGAATAAAAAAAGGGTAAGCTACTTATATCGCACCGCTACAACCATCTACCCTTGCTTCATTCCTGACCTGGGGGAGTTCAATGGGAGCTGGTCGTATAAGACTTACCCGCTGCAAAAATACAAAAAAAATGAGTCGGGCAATGCCAAAGATAAAGTTTTTATTCATGCAACCTTTTATTACATTTGCAAAAATTAAAAATCAGGCAACATGGAAACCTTAAATGAAGACAAAATCGTTAATGAGAATGCCTCCGCTAACCCGGATTTTCTGAAACAATCTGTTATTTTCGGAGCAATAACCGGATTCGGCCTGGTATTACTCTCATTGTTGTTTTATGCTATTGACCTGAATACGGCATCGTGGGTGCAGTATGTTTCCCTGTTGGTTCTTTTTGCCGGAATTGTTTATGGTACAATAACATACAGAGATAAACAAGGCAATGGATTTCTTTCATACGGAAGGTCACTGGGCTTTGGAGTACTCATTAGTTTATTTGCCGGAATCGTTTTAGGGATTTATACATTTTTGTTTTTCCAGTATTTTGATCCATCACAACTGGAGCAGATATGGAAAATGGCCGAAGACAGAATGTTGGATCAGGGTTTAACCGATGAGCAGATAGATCAGGCCATGGGATTTTCAAAAATGTTTATGACACCAATTGCTATTTCTGTCAGTGGATTATTGTCTATGGTTTTCTGGGGAACTGTTTTCTCGCTGATCTCATCAATATTTATAAAAAAAGTTGATGATTCATTTTCAGGAACTTTCGGCCAATCGTAATTACTTATTCTGATGGATATTTCTGTTGTTATCCCCGTTTTTAATGAAGACGAATCTCTTCCGGAGCTCTATGCCTGGATTCAGAGAGTAATGCACGATAATAAATTTAGTTTTGAGGTAATTTTTGTTGATGACGGAAGTTCAGACAACTCCTGGAAAGTAATTGAGGAACTGAAAACGTCGGACAACAGAGTTCGGGGAATAAAATTCAGAAGGAATTACGGTAAATCTGCAGCCCTGAACAAAGGTTTTGAATTGGCCGAAGGCGAAGTTGTAATAACAATGGATGCCGACCTGCAGGATAGTCCGGATGAGATTCCAGGACTTTACCAAATGATAGTTAATGACGGTTTTGACCTTGTTTCAGGCTGGAAGAAAAAGAGATACGATTCTACGCTTACCAAAAATATACCGTCAAAGCTTTACAATGCAGCCACCCGATCTATGTCGGGTGTTAAGCTGCACGATATGAACTGTGGATTAAAAGCTTACAGGAAAGCAGTAGTAAAAGCAATTGAGGTGTACGGAGAAATGCACCGTTACATACCGGTTATAGCAAAATGGGCAGGGTTTAAAAAAATAGGAGAGAAGGTTGTAATACATCAGAAACGGAAATATGGTGTAACGAAATTTGGATGGGAGCGTTTTGTAAACGGATTCCTTGATCTTTTGTCCATTATGTTTGTAACTCGTTTTGGACGAAAACCCATGCATTTGTTTGGAGCCTTAGGGAGTCTTCTGTTTGCAGCCGGATTTGGAATAGCCATATATCTGGCTTATGCCAAAATATTCATGGCAGGTTATAAGATGACCGACAGGCCGTTATTTTATTTTGGTTTGCTGGCAATGATCATGGGAACACAATTGTTTCTGGCTGGTTTTTTGGGTGAATTAATCAGTCGTTCATCATCAGACAGGAATCATTATCTGGTTGAAGAAATTATTTAAGTTTGAATTTTTCAACATCATATGGACCGCAGGAAAAAAGTGGTAATTATTGGTTCGGCATATCCGCTGAGGGGGGGATTGTCAAATTTTAATGAAAGATTAGCTGAAGAATTACTAATCAAAGGGTACGATGTATCTATTGAGACTTTTTCATTACAGTATCCTTCATTTCTTTTCCCGGGCAAAACACAATTGAGTAGTGAACCGTATTCCGGAAATATACCAATAAGTGTTGGAATCAATTCAATTAATCCTTTTAACTGGATAAAAATTGGACTAAAGCTTAGAAAACTTTCTCCTGATCTGATTATTATAAAATTCTGGATTCCTTTCATGGCTCCATGTTTTGGAACTATACTCAGAATTGCAAAGAAAAAGCACCATCCCTTTAGAATTACTATTATTGATAATATACTCCCTCACGAAAAACGTCCATTTGATAAGCTTTTTGTCAGGTATTTTGTCAAGTCAATCGATGGGTTTGTTACAATGTCAAGGAGTGTTCTTTATCAAATTTCTCAATTTGATAAAGGAAAACCAAGGATTTTTAGTCCGCATCCCATTTATGATAACTTTGGTAAACCAATACCAAAAGAAACCGCACTTGAATTACTTAATCTTGCAAAAGACAAAAAGTATATTCTGTTTTTTGGTTTTATACGTGATTACAAAGGGCTGGATATTTTGTTAAAGGCCTTTGGTGATTCTGAATTCAGAAAAATGGGTATAAAATTAATTGTTGCTGGTGAGTTTTATTGCAGTTCAGAACCTTACTTTAATCTGATTGATGAATATGGTATTAAGGACGACGTAATTATGGTAAATGATTTTATTCCAGACAGTAAAGTTGCAACCTATTTTTCAGCTTGCGATCTGGTAGTTCAACCTTACAAATCAGCAACTCAAAGTGGTGTTACTCAAATAGCCTACAATTTCAATAAACCAATGATAGTTACTAATGTCGGAGGTCTTGAAGAATTTGTGCCGGATAATAAAGTTGGATTTGTTGTTGCTCCAAATCCTGATGATGTTGCACAAGCTATTAAAAAATATTTCAAAAATGATTTTTCTATAGAATTTTCTCGTAATATTGAACTTGAAAAAGAAAAGTATTCCTGGAATTATTTCATCAGTAAATTAGAATCTGTTTATTTATGAAGTTTTTCTTGGAAATCATTGAAAATCTGTTGCAGAAATTACACAAGTATTATATTAACTTCAAATTTTAATAAAATGGAAACAAAATTCTCGTTTTTAACATTATTAGCTGCTTTAATCCTTCAATTTCAGGTTATTGCACAAGTTGTTATTGAAATAAAACCAGACCCATCGAATAACAAAGATGCTTATGTAAATTCTTACAATTTTTATGGACAAGGTACCACTCCCAGCAATATTGCAGCGGCCTGGTCATATGGTGGAGAATTTGGGATAGGTAGAAGCTTTATTTATTTTCCACTTCCTTTATTGCAAGATGATACTTCAAATTTTAAAGCATATTTGAATCTCTATTACAATTATTCAGCTACTCATGTTGGCCACGCCGGAGATAATCAGTGTAAAATTGAACGTATTCTGCAGCCCTGGAATGCTAATAATTTAAATTGGTCAAACCAACCTGAAGTAACTTCTGAATCTGCTGTATTTTTACCAGCATCCGTAACCGAAGACCAGGACTACATAAATATTGATGTTACTTCGTTGGTTATAGATATGTATAGATACCCAGAGACAAGTCACGGATTTCGGCTGAGCCTTTTGGCCGAGGAGCCTTACAGAAGTATGATTCTTGCTTCGGGTGACCATCTGGATGAAAAAGTAAGGCCAAGCCTGGTAATTAGTTACGATACTTGCGATATGCCTTTCAGCGATTTTAACTACTCAGTTAATAACTATACCTGTACTTTTAATTATGAGGATGAATCTACTTTTAATTATGTATGGGATTTCGGGAACGGGTTTGGATCAAACCTGAGAAATCCTGTATTCAATTTTATGGAATACGGCAAATACAACGTTTGTTTGCACGCAGAGAATAATTGCGGTATTAGAACAATGTGCAAAGAAATATATGTTTGTCAAACAATAATGAAACCTTTTGATTACTCGATAGATAGCATTACTTTCAATTTTAAAATACCCGAAGGTTTTTTCAATCCTTTATGGGATTTTGGGAATGGTTATTATTCAACTAATAATAATCCAGCGTATACCTTCCCGTTTCCTGGTACTTACAATGTTTGTCTGACTGCTTCTGACTCTTGCTCTGAACTTACACATTGTGAGGAAATCATTGTTAGTCCTACTCTGGGTAATAATTCACCTGAGTTTAGGTCAGAATATATAAAAGTATATCCTATTCCTGCAACAGAGTCATTTTTTGTCGAAAATACACATGGTGACGTTAAAGATATATTTATTTATGATGCAAGAGGAATTTTATATAATTTCAGAAATAAATTTGTCAATGATGCCGTTTATCAGGTATTTTTGCCCGACAGAATCAACGGGATATTTTTCTTACAAATTGTTACTCCAGATGGAACATTTGTAAAGAAATTGATGTTAAGAAATTAAAACACAATGATATACAGAAGTAAAGCTCCTCTTCGCCTAGGTTTCGCCGGCGGCGGTACCGATGTTTCACCTTACTCCGATCTTTTTGGCGGAGCCATCCTTAATGCTACTATCAGCCTGTACGCTTATGCAACCATTGAACCCCGCACTGATGGGAAAGTATGCATGAAATCGGATGATAAAAATCAGGAATTCTGGTTTGATTCTGATATTATACTTCCTGTAGATCAGGGACTTATATTGCATCAGGGGATTTATAACAGAGTGGTAAGTGATTTTGTTAAGAAACCGCTTTCATTCACTCTAACCACTTATGTTGATGCCCCTCCGGGTTCAGGCCTGGGAACCTCTTC
>JANJXJ010000217.1 GCA_024709105.1 Lentimicrobium sp.
GATTCTATGGGTTCGGTAGTCACATGTATGGGAGGTATAGGACCGGGGCTTGGATCAACCGGGCCCGTGGGAAATTATGCGCACCTAACAGATCTGGCCAAATGGATTCTTTCATTTCTGATGCTTTTGGGCAGACTGGAGCTGTTTTCGCTTTTCATTTTACTTCACATCGCCTTCTGGAGAAAATAAGCAGTTAGTTTAGTGGTGTAATTTGCTACCTTTGCACCGCCATGAGTAGTTTACAAAACATTCCCTCCTACCGCAAAATCTGGGACATTTCTTTGCCAATCATCCTCAGCCTGGTTGCACAAAATGTTGTCAATGTAACCGATACCGCTTTTCTGGGCAGAGTTGGCGAAGTTGAACTCGGAGCGTCGGCCATAGGCGGGCTTTTTTATATCTCTCTTTTTATGCTTGGCTTCGGGTTTGGAATCGGAGGCCAGATTCTGATTGCCAGAAGAAACGGCGAAAAGAATTATGCTGAAATCGGCCGGATAACCGACAACAGTATCTATTTCTTAATGGCGCTGGGATTGGTTTTGTTTCTGCTTATTCATTTTTTCGCAGGCAATATGCTGCGTCCGCTCATTTCTTCAGAAGCAGTTTTCAAAGCCAGCACAGATTTTCTCGAATTCAGGATTTTTGGTATTTTCTTCGCATTCGGCAATATCCTGCTCAGGGCTTTTTATATTGGCACCACCAGCACCCGGGTGCTTACCTACAATGCCCTGATTATGGCAGGCGCCAATGTTTTTCTGGATTATGCACTCATATTCGGCAACTTCGGCTTCCCTGAAATGGGTATAAAAGGTGCTGCCATTGCATCATCCATCAGCGAAGCCGTTTCATCACTTTTTATTTTTGGTTATACCTTTAAAAAAGTTGACCTCGCCAAATACAACCTGTTTCGTTTTGGCCGTTTAGACTGGAAAGTAATCAAAACCACCCTGGATATTTCGGTTTTTGTTATGCTGCAGTATTTTCTTTCGCTGGCAGGCTGGTTTGTGTTTTTTATGATTATCGAAAAATCGGGGGAAAGACAACTGGCCATTTCCAACATTATACGAAGTGCCTATATTGTACTAATGATACCGGTATTTGCCTTTGGCTCAACCACCAACTCGCTGGTAAGCAATGTTATTGGAGAAGGCAAACCCAACCATGTTATTCCCATCATCAAACGGGTAGCGATTCTTAACTTTGCCATTATTGGAAGTGTAGTTCTGATCTCTGCCTTTATCCCACGTTTACTTATCTCTGTTTATACCTCCGATGCTGAACTTATAAACCAAACCGTACCAACTTTTTATGTAATAATGTCAGCGCTGCTTCTGTTTTCTTTCGCCAACATCCTGTTTAATGGCGTAAGCGGTACAGCAAATACAGCCACTGCGCTGCTCATTGAATTTATCACAATTGCCGTTTACCTTATAGTTGCCTGGTTGCTTGCCGTTTACCTAAAACTGAGTATTGAATTGGTATGGACCAGCGAATATGTCTACTTCCTCATTCTATCACTGCTTTCATTCCTGTATCTGCGGTCGGGAAATTGGCGTAAAAAGGTGATTTAGTGCAGATAGAAACCGCAGGTTTTGGCTTTTCACTACAGTTACTCTTGCTTTCTGCTTAATCATTCCTGCCAATAACAAATACATTTTGTGTTCAAACGTATTTGTGATCAGTCCTTTCCTTATTCCTGCCAGTTTTATTTTTGAAACTCAGTTCAGATTGCCTTCATGTTTCACCAATCTCATCTCTTATTATATTTGCAGTTTGCTTTTTGATTATGACATTACTTTCGGTAGTCATCATTACCCTGAACGAGGAGCGCAACATTGGCCGCTGCCTGGCTTCGGTGCGTGGCATTGCCGATGATGTGGTGGTGGTTGACAGTGGTTCTGCCGACCGCACAGGCGAAATTTGCAGGGAATATGGTGCCCGTTTTGTTACACACCCCTGGCAGGGATTTGCTGAAACCAAGAATTTTGCAAATTCGCTGGCTTTACATCCCTGGATTCTTTCACTTGATGCCGACGAAGCCTTGTCAGACGAACTCCGGGATTCTTTGCAAAAAATCAAGAAAGAAGGTTTTTCAGGAGTTGTCTGGAGTATGAACCGCCTCACCAACTATTGCGGCAGCTGGATAAAACACTGCGGATGGTATCCCGATAAAAAAATAAGACTGTTTCACCGGGATACAGCTCGCTGGGCAGGGTTACTGATTCACGAAACCCTGGAAATAAATACCGGAATCAAAGTTAATCACCTGAAAGGCGACCTGTTGCATTTTTCTTATTATACCATTGGCGAACATGTTGCACAGGCCAACCGCTACACCGATCTTGCTGCCGAAGAAGCCATCAGCAAAGGGAAAAGTGCAGGCTGCGCCGGGATTATATTCAAACCTCTGCTGCGTTTTATCAGGGATTATTTTTTCCGGCTTGGTTTTATGGATGGTTACTACGGCTATGTAATTTGCCGCATTTCGGCTCATGCCACTTTTTTAAAATACAGCAAGATCAGGCAACTGGGCAGAATAAGGAGCTCTGTTGGCCTGAAACAGGATAAACGGGATTCAAATCCCTGAAACCGTTAAAAAAGCTTTTCTACTAAATTTGCTTTATGGATAACAGCGGAGAATGGTTTGTGATTGTAAACCCCAACGCAGGAAGGCGAAAGGGAGAAAAAGACTGGCTCGAAATAGCAGCGTTGCTCAACAATGCCGGCCTCCGGTTTACCAATGTTTTTACCGAACATCCCAATCATGCCATGAAACTGGCCCGGAAATATATAGAAGCCGGTTTTAAAAAAATTATTGTGGTGGGTGGCGATGGCACACTCAATGAGGTGGTAAATGGCGTTTTTACCCAGAAAAAATATCCCACCAGTGAAATTACGCTGGCAATGATTTCGGTAGGAACCGGCAACGACTGGGGCCGGTCGTTTGGTATACCTCCCGGTTATAAAGAAGCCATTGATGTAATTGTAAAAGGGAATTGCAAGCTGCAGGATGTAGGCAGAGTTAGTTATACTTACAAAGATCTGGTTAAGCAACGCCACTTTATCAACATGGCCGGACTCGGTTTTGATGCTATGGTGGCCAAACGCACCAACAAGGTAAAAGAGCAGGGCAAAAGCGGGCCGTTTTCATACCTTATCAGTCTTTTTACCAGCTTGATAAGCTACAACGACAGCAAAGTAAAAATAAAAGTTGACCAGGAGGTTTTCAACGCCCATGTTTTTACCATGAGTGTGGCCATCTGCAAGTTCAACGGCGGAGGTATGATGCAGGCACCCAACGCCATACCCGACGACGGACTGTTTGATGTTACGGTAATCACCCGGCTCAGCCGCTTCCTCGTAATAAGAAGTGTTAAAAAACTCTACGATGGCTCGTTCCTGAGTATGCCTCAGGTAAAAACATTCAGAGGTGAGAAAGTGGAGGTAGAATCAGACCCACCCATGTTTCTTGAAACCGATGGCGAATCCCTGGGGCATACACCCATGACCTTTGAAGTGGTTCCCTTGAGCATCAGTGTTGTCTCAGGAAACTAGAATCCTTTGTTCAGACCGAGGTTAGTTTGCACTGAATCATTTTTTTGCGTTTTTAATTACAAAGTTAAATCCGATGGCCGGAATATACATCCATATACCTTTTTGTAAACAAAAATGTCATTATTGCAACTTCTTTTCAGTTGCAACAACGAGGCATTTGCCTGAAATTTCTGAGGCCATTTGCCGGGAAGCAGAGCTGCAATCATCATATTTACAAAATGATACAGTAGAAACTATTTATTTTGGAGGAGGCACTCCTTCACTATTACCTCTGGAATCACTGAAAAAAATTCTAAATACCATTCAAAAGGTGTTTAAAGCAGATACAAATGCCGAAATAACGCTCGAAGCCAATCCCGATGATATAAATCACACAACGGCAGAAGCGTGGAAATTAATGGGCATCAACCGTTTGAGCATAGGTATACAATCCTTCAGAGACACAGACCTGGCCTATCTCAACCGAATACATTCCGGGCAAAAAGCACTGGAAAGTATCGGAATTGCGAGGAATGCCGGATTCAGTAATCTTACCATTGATTTGATTTACGGAATTCCCGGGCTGGATGAACAAGGCTGGAACCAAAACCTGAAAACAGCCACAGATCTTCAAATTCCGCACATTTCAGCATATGCGCTTACAGTTGAGCCCCGCACTGCACTCGATACTATGATTCGCAAAGGAAAAACCCCTGCCGTTGATGAGCAGGATGCTGCAAATCATTTTAAGCAGCTTACTTCAGAACTGAATCAAAACGGTTACCTGCATTACGAGATTTCAAACTTTTGCCTGCCCGGACATACCGCCCGCCACAACACTGCTTATTGGCAGGGAAAACCATATCTGGGGCTCGGGCCGTCTGCTCACTCATTTGATGGTAGTTCGCGGCAGTGGAATATTGCATCAATAAGTGAATATCTTAAATCCATACACAACAATCAGTTGCCTTTCGAAAAAGAAGAGTTATCCGTTAATCAGATGTACAACGAATATGTAATGACAGGGCTGCGAACCATGTGGGGTTGCAATATTATCAAAATTGACACAATGTTCGGGGCTGCTTACAAGCAACACTTTATTAAAACAGCAGCCAGGTTTATTTCACAGCAAAACATGGTAAAATCGGGCGACACATACATGCTTACCGAAAAAGGCAAATTTATGGCCGATGGAATTGCTGCCGACCTGTTTATAGTTTAAGCTTGCGGACTTTTTCAGGGTTTGCGCAAAACCACCCTGAGGGTTACCGGCTGATGGTCTGATTCAGCAAAGCCTATGTCGGTGGTTTGGGTTGAAAGCACTTCGATGTTGGGAGAAACCACAAAAAAGTCAATCAATGTAGTCAGAGTCACTCCCGAAGTATAAGGAATCTCAACATTGCGGTTGGTGCTGTGCAAAGGATCGCAGGCAAATGACCAGCCCTGAGGCAGAAAATCGCCGGGTATCGGGGGTTCAATAACTTTGGGCAGGTATTGAGCTAAAAGTTGTGTAGTGTCAAAACCTACAGGATTCTGATTCCAGTCACCGCCAATAATCACATAATTGCCTTTTTTGGCTTCATCATCCATAAGTTGTCTGAGCTGTGCCAGCTCTTTTTCACGGATTTCGGCTGCATCGCTGAAGGCTGAATTATGTGTATTTACCAGCACGAGCTCAGCGCCATTGCGGGTTGGAAACCGTTTTACCAAAAAGCATCGCTTGAGCATAAATAAGCTCATGGGCCAGGAATAACCTGAGTTAAACGAATTGCGTTCAGCCTGTGCAGGGGTATATTTACTCAAAGAAACCAGGCCAGCCCTTACTTTCCCCATAGGGTTGGTCACAGGCATTGGCACCCAGGCTTTGTAGTTCATGGCGAAAAACGTCTCATATTCCGGCATCTCACTGCGAATCATGTCAAGCTGATTGGAATACCAGCTTCTTTTGGCACAGGTATCTACCTCCTGAATAAGGATAAAATCACTTTTGCTGAAAGATTTCAGCCGCTGAAGCATTCCCTGCTGATAACGGTTGAGCAATTCTTCAGTGGGTCGGGCCATTTTGCCACCTTCGTAAAAAAAGTCCATTTCGGCACCCAAACCGCAATAACCGATATTGAAAGTAGTAAGCATCAGGGTGTCGGGAACGGAGTCGGGTGTGCCGGCAACCTGAATAGCTTCAACAGGCAGTGGATTGTATTCTTTCAGGGTTTGCCAGGCCAGAAACCCCGCAAAAATGAGAATCACAAATACAACCAGGCCCAAAACGGATTTGACGGCTGTCTTAACTTTAGGAGAACATGTCATGCTCAGGAATTTTTATGACAAACTTACGCGATTGGGTTTAATAATCAAACTATTGGATAAAAATTTAATTCTTTATCCGGATATCACAAATGCAATCTCGCGCAAAAAATGCCTTTCCGGCAAACCGAAACGGGCTCAAACATTAACCAATGCAGACATCTGAAACAGCCTATTGCTTCACAATTTTCATCAGGTCCGACTGCCGGCCCGATATGAGCTGAACAAAATATATTCCCCTGGTTAGCGAAGAAACATCCACTTCAAAGTTACTTTTGTCAACCGGCTGCTGATACACACATTGCATATGAGCATTAAAAATCCTGAGGTATGCTTCCTTGGGTTTTTTGGTCATTTCAACATGAATAACATCGCTTGCGGGGTTAGGGAAAATTCTTGCAAACAACTCCTCCTGATTTTCATTTACATTACCAAAGAAATCTACACAACCAGCCCGGTGTGACAAAGATACAACAACTACCTCCATTTGCACTTCGTCCAGCACTCCGATTGACTGGGTGTTAAATTCAAGAGCGTTTGAATAAACTGTATCTGCTACCGTTGTATTCATAAAAACATACCCACATTCATTACCTCCGCCCAAAGAGTCCAATTGAATGAGCCCAACCTGCGGTTCATAAAGAGATGGTGATTTAACTCCGAATATTGGGCCATTCCCAA
>JANJXJ010000017.1 GCA_024709105.1 Lentimicrobium sp.
AATGCTTATGAAATACAAAAAGGTGTTTATAAAGAAAATCTTTCAATTCTTGAAACAGACCTAAAATCTAAAGGTTCAAGTATTTTCACGTCAATTAAATCCACAGAAATAGAGATTGTCAGTTTACAAAGTCATCTTGAATCAATAATAGCAGTAATCAAAAAGCATAATAAATGGCTTGGCGAATTTGGAGAAAGAAAAAGTGCCGCAATTAAAAAAATCTTAAAGCACTATGTTGCTGAATATCTTAAAGCAGAAGATTACAATAAAAAAGAATCCAACAAGTATTGTGCAATACAGACTATTGAAAAGATAGAAGCCAAAATCAATGCAAATATCCCTTTGATTAAGAGTTTTAATGAGCAATTAAGCAGCACAGCAAAAGGACAAGGTGAGCTTAATGATATTTTAGAAATATTGCTCCACAGAGATGATATAAAAATTGAGATTAGAGACGAAAAATTTAGACTTGAAAGGTCAGGGCATCCAGCGGAACATTTAAGTGAAGGAGAAAAGTCAGCTATTGCATTTGCATACTTCTTGACAGAATTGAAAGCATTGAGAAAAGACGAACCTCCTAAGCTTCCAAAGACAATTATTTTTATTGACGACCCAATTTCCAGTTTAGACAGCAATCACATTTTTCAAGTAAGGTCATTATTAAAAGACTTTTTCAAGATTGACGATTTTGCTCAACTCTTTATTTCGACACACAATTTTGAGTTCTTTTCTGTATTGTATGATTCAGGAATATTTGGCGGTATAAAATCAAATACCAATGAAAATAAAAGGCCACTATATTTTATCAAGAGAGATAAAGGTGGTGTTTCAACAATTGAAAAAATGCCAAAAATATTCAGCAACTATAAATCTGAATATGTTGGTTTATTTCATATTCTAAATGAATTCAATGACAGTTCTGATAAAGAAAATTTCGCTTATTTACTTTTGCTGCCAAATGCACTAAGAAGATTTGTTGAACTTTACACTTTATCAAAATATCCTGCAAACAACGACAGCACAGTAGATCATAGAGTTGAACTGATTTTTAAATCTAATGAGAAGCCTCATCATAATGTTAAGCTGCTAAATTGGTTTTCTCACCAAAATCAAATTGAAAAACTACAACAACACGATGAAAAAATTATGCAGATTACAGACGCTATAAATGATTTAATTGAATACTTAAAAAATGAAGATGAACTACATTGGAAAGGACTTAATGGAATCTAATAGCCCACGCATTTTGCAAGCACATTGCCAAAGCCCCGCAAGCCCACGCTACAGCCAAAGCTTTGTCAAAGAGCTTGCAAAGCCAACGCAAGAAAAATTGTTTTAAAAAATTGCCCCACCCTACAAAAAAATAAAAAACACAACGCACAATCCGATACAGACAGACAAAAAATTAAATGGACAATTACATATAAACCCAACAATGACAAAGGTTTACAAAGACAGACAGACAGAACACCAGCCACTAATCTAGTAGCCGCCTCCGCCGGTAGTTAGCTGACGAAGTGCGCTGAATAACCCGGCCAAAACTTGCCCCCATTCCGGCACAAAGCAGGCCTCCCCTATTGCTTAAAGAGCTTTTATAACCCTTTTAAAGAATATTTTCAGGGTGTTTTTAAAGAAATGTTAATTTTGAATTGATAAATGGAATTGTGTGAGTATTTTTGGAGGGTGTTGATAAAGCAGGGATATATGCGGTGTTGCATATATTCGCTCATTTTACATTATGGCAGTGTTTCCATTACAAACAGAGATTTCAATTCCTAACCAATTAACAATCCATGTTGGCGATTGAGAAAATAAATGACAATCAGATCTTTGCTACTACGATTTTGGAATTTCTATTCTCAAAACACAATTCTATTAAAATTGACATTAATAGAGTAAAAAGGAAAGATTGGAAATCACTTAAAAAGTTTGAAAGAAATTCTTTGCTTCGCCGAACAATATTTCAACTGAATTCATTTGAACTTTCAAAGTCTGAATTTGATGAGCACAAATCAATTTTAAGTGAATATTTCATGGAATGGGGTTTTTATATTGACAAACAAAACCATGGTTTATTTACCCATGAAACAAAATTTATACTTTTAAGCGATAGAAATGAATGGCTTGAAACAATTGATATTCTGAATGAATTAAGCGATAAAAAAATTATTGAAGATTGGGAAGAAATTAAAGATGACGACAAAAAACAATAATGAACAACATAGGATAGACAACAATAGCGGGTTTCAGTGCAGGTTTCAAAGTCAATGCCCTGGGCAGGGTTTATCACAACGGAAAGCGAAAAAGCCCGCAATTCCGTTACAGTGGCTATATCAGAACCATTAACCAAATCTCAACTCCCACTCCCCTTCTTGCTCAGAGTTGAAAATATACTTCTGCAAACCCTATGCAGCTCAATAACTGATATGCAGAGAATTATTGCCTTGAATCCGTATATTTGCAAACGGGAGTTTATTTTTTCATATGAACCTGGCATTACTACTTCAATCTGAGAACCAAACACTGAAACACGAATGAATAAACTGCAGGCCGGGGCAACGGCTTACCAATACTTTTTGATAATCATCCTACTGGCGGCCATAGCTTACAGAGGAGGCAGGGATTTTTTATTCCAGAAAAACGAACTGGAGGTTGCGGTAACCTTAAAAGATATACAGGAAATATACCCCGCAGCAACTAATTTTGATCAAAACAGGAAAGGAGCATTTGATGTTTATAACCTCAGAAACAATAAAATAGGTTCAGCACTTCTCTCAACTGATTACTCCCGGCAATATGGTTATGGAGGCTTGGTTCCTTTATTGATAGGCATTGACGATAATTTAAGCATTACCAGAATTATTCTGTTGCCGAATAATGAGACCGGCTATTACATAGAAGCCATATATGGCGATAAATTTATTGGCAGGTGGAAAGGAATGAACCTGAAAGATGCTGTGCAGTTGCAGGTTGATGTTATCTCAGGAGCCACCCACACCAGTAAAGCTGTAATAGCAGGTGTGAGGCAAACAGCATCATCGGTTACAGGATCGGGTGCTTCGCTTACAGCAGAAACAAACCATCGGGCAAGGGTTAAGGACATTTTATTTTTGAGCTTAATGTTGTTTTCCCTGGTAATGGTTTACAAAAGAGGAATGGCAAAGTACCGCATCATTTATATGTTTCTGGTATTGATAATCATGGGTTTAATCCTCAATATTGCACTATCGGCCCAGTTAATGCACAGATGGCTGCTTGATGGTTTTACCTGGCGGTCCAACTGGCAAAGCAGTGTAATATTTCTGCTGGCATTCGCCACCTCTTTCGCCGGCAAACGCAAATTTTACTGTAACTATCTCTGTCCGATGGGGGCTTTACAGGAACTTACCAACCATTTTACACCCTTTAAAAAACGAAAGCTGCCTGCACGGTTGATGGGCATAACTGCCGGAGAAATATATCTCACACTTATTGCAGGCGCATTGTTAATTGGCTTTGCTCCCGGATTATCCTATCTCGAGCCTTTTATGTTCTTCTCTTTTCGCATCGCAGGCACATTACTTATCATCTTTGGTTTAGTAATTGTGCTCTTATCTTTATTTTTTACCAAACCCTGGTGTTCGGTCTGTCCTACAGGATGTTTATTGGACACTATTTCCTACAGGAAAGCCAAAAACACTGACCTTTAAAATTTAAAATCATGCAGAAGAGTAAATTTTTAAATCTTGTACTTGCCGTGGCCGTTCTGGTACTGGCAATTCTTCTTACCAACAAGGAAAAAGGATCAGAGAAGTCAGCAAGCCCTGCAGCAGTTGAAACGGAGAACACCACAGTGCCGGCATCAGATACTTCAGCAGTTCCATTCAGCAAGAAGTCGGTGGGTGTTAAAAGTTATTTATACCCTCAGCCAGCAATGGTGATAGGCTCTTATGATAAATCGGGCAAACCCAATATGATGACCGCTGCATGGATAGGCATTTGCAACTCAGATCCGCTGAGCATTGCGGTTTCTATGCGCCCGGCTACCTACTCCTATGGAAATGTAACGGAAACCAGGGCTTTTACAGTGAATATTCCTTCATCACAATTGGCAAAGTATGTTGGATATGCCGGCACTGTTTCGGGCAGGGATACAGATAAGTTTAAAGAGACCGGGCTCACGCCTGTAAGGGCTGAGTTTGTAAATGCCCCGTATATAAAAGAATTTCCCATCGTTATTGAATGTGAAGTCACGGCTATGCACGAACTCGGTTCGCACAGGCAGTTTATCGGAAAAGTTATTGATGTAAAGGCAGATGTGGCCATTCTGGATGCTGAGGGCAAGGTGGATATAAATTTGTTGAATCCCATTATATATGCCGCAGGAAGTTTTTACGAAACAGGGCGCCTGATACCAAAGGCCGACAGGTCAATGGAGAAAATTGACGGCAAACCATTTGTTGCTGACTATAGCAACCGGCATGAGAATCAAACATTAGAGGTGATTCATAACCGGAAAAGTGTGCGCAATTTTACCAGCCAGCCTGTTACAAAGCAGCAAATAGAAACTTTGTTAAGGGCAGGTATGGCAGCTCCAACAGCAGTAAACAGGCAACCCTGGGTATTTTATGTAGTAACATTGCGTAAAACCCTCGACGCCCTGAGCGAACAGTTGCCATATGCCAAAATGCTTACACAGGCACAAGCCGCTATAGTGGTGTGCGGCGATATGGAGAAAGCAGGCAATTTAAAAGACAAAGGCTATTGGGTGCAGGACTGTGCTGCCGCCACCCAGAATATTCTGCTTGCCGCAGAGAGCATGGGTTTAGGAGCAGTATGGACTGCTTCTTATCCGTACGATGAAAGAACAAAAGTGGTGATTAAAGAACTCAACCTGCCGGATAACCACATACCCTTAAACGTTATACCCATTGGTTATCCAACTGGCGAAGACCTGCCAAAAAACAAATGGAATCCCGGGAATATTATCTGGAGATGATTCTAACCTGAGTAATCCGGTTTAAGCAGGCCACTCCT
>JANJXJ010000074.1 GCA_024709105.1 Lentimicrobium sp.
AGTCCAACGCCAATGTAAGCTAAAATAATCGGTTCCATAGTAAAGTGGTTAAGGTATTGATTTGACTTAGGTTAATTTTCTGAAAGGTTGGTACTTTTTGCCGCCTCCGCTGAAGCCGGCATTTTTGTAAAACTCAACAAAAGTTAAGCGCATTGGATGCACAAATGAGCCCAGGCTAGCCATAAAAATGTTGATACTATGCCCGATGACCAAAATAACGACCATTGCAATGATTCCAAAAAAGCTGGTTCCTACCGAAAGGGCGAGACTATTGAAAACAAAGCCAAGAATTGCACTTGAAATACCAAGAGCAAACAGCCTGATGTACGACAACAAATCACCCAGAACACCGGTCACCATGTTATAGGTATTCCATAAACCGACTCCAAAATTTAGAAACAGATTTTTTCCCGGCGAATTGAAAAACAATACCAGTACCCCTCCTATCGCAAGAATGGCGTACATCGCAGGTTTCAGGGTTTCCATTGAAATTCCGGCATAACTGCTCAATCCAAAAATGGCGGATAGTCCTGCTAAAAGAATTATCCATCCAATGGTTCCAAGAGCATATTTGAATCCAAATTGAATTGTTTCATTGGCAGCTTTCACACCCATTCCAAATAATATCTGTATTCCTCCTAATAAAAGGGCTAAAACAAAAAGAATGGAATTGATGTCGGTATTGTTGGCTTTAAACAATTCCTGCAACTGACTGTACCCTGGCAATCCGGTTTCGTAAAGATTGATTCCGAAAGCAGTGCCGCTGATCAAACCGAAAACAATGGTTGAAATACCGAGGTAAATCACCAGCGAGGCAATGGATTTAAGTTCTTTGGCCACTTTAAACCTGGCAAAGATGGCAGCCAGGGTGATCAGGATTCCATAACCCGCATCGCCAAGGCAGAAACCAAAGAAAATGGTGTAAAACGGTGCAAAAAACGGTGTAAGATCCAGTTCGCTGTATCCGGGCAGTGAATAAAGTTCGCCAAGCATCTCAAATTTACTTGAGAAACCTTTGTTTTTCAACAAAATAGGCACTCTGTCACCCGGTACCGGGGATTCTTTCAGGTACACCACACCTTCCTGATCAAGGAATTTATCCAGAACATCAGAAGTTTCTGCCGGAATCCATCCTTCCAGCACTTTCAGATAATCCTCTGCTTCGCTCGATGTAGTTACCAAAGCTTTGTCCAGTTCAGCATTTTGTATCAGAAGCTGTCTGTAATTCTTTAGCGAAGGAATGTGATATTTTGCAATTTCGTCTAATCTTGTATTCAGATTAACAACTTCATCTTCAAGCTTCCCGCGCTTTGATATTAATTCAGCCGCTGAATGAGCAGGTATTTTATGTTCATCAGCATCAATTTCGGCCAGAGTTCCATCGGGATCAAAAGCAGCAAAATATACCACTCCGGCTGCTACTCCAACCTGAAAAACATAGTTCTTTTCAGCCCATTCAGGGTTCCAGGCTTTCTGAGGACACGAGAACAACTTTACCTTAATGCCTTTTTGCTGCAACTGCTCAATTTCGGAAGGCAAAAAATCGCCCCAGGGTTGAGCCTCGGCCATTTCCTTGCGCAAAGCAGCCATTTGTTGCGACAAAGAAGCAAGGCCAAGCTGAATTTCATTGAATTCGGTAAAAACTTCTTCGGCAGGTTTGGTTTCTGCAGTAACTTCGGCTGAAATACCGCGCGATTCAAGCAACCTGATTGCTTTATCAATCTGATCGGCATTCAGATATTGAAGTCTGATCTCCTCAGTTACAACACCTTCCTTTTCGATGATATGCACAACTCCTAATTCCCTGATTTTTAGCAGGAAATCGTTATATTCCTTGTGATAAACAAGAAATGAGTATTTTTTCATGGGAGCTATCATACTTCCTCCTCCATGTTTTGCTGCCTGTCTTTTACAATCTTCTGCGCCGATTTTGAAAGATTTTCTTCGTCTTCCATAAAGCGCTTGATTTTTCTGATGGCATCCTCATAACCGGGAATCTGAACTTTTTCGTACAGATTCACCTTTTGAGTGGTTTTACGTCTGGCATGGTCGAGCAGAGCCATTTTACGGTTAAAAAATTCGCTCTCAATCCCAATACCAGCCAGTTCCTTTACTATAGCAATTCCATCAGCAAACCATGCAGGACTGTTAAAAAGGCTGAATTCAGCAATATTGAATTTTACCTCTTCCAGCACGGGTATTCTTACCCCGGCAATTTTACGTATGGTAAGCTGAACATCTTCTACCTTTACCAGGTTCAGATCAAATTCGCCCCAAAGCCTTACCATCTCCCCGTAACCGGCAACAGCAGCTGCAAGTTTCTGATCAAGGGCAATGGCTGTATCTTTGGCTTTCTTTACCTCCATGCGCAAGGCTGATTCCTTGTTCTTGATGGTAGGCAATGCCTTCACCCTTATCTTCAGCTGCTTGTTGAGCTCCTGAAGCGAAGTTTTGTTATATTGAAATTTGATTGCCATCGTAAAACTTTAAATTTTGAAATTGTTCCGGATTCACGAAAAAGAAATAAATCTTTTATTCAAAGCCTTTATTTTTAACTTCATCCGGCTTCAACAGAAATAAATCCTGTTTAATTTTTAAACGCTGCTCTTCACTGATTTTTTTGAAACGAAAATATCAGCGCAAGCCAACACCGTGGTTACTTCGGCCAGTACTGATCAACAAATTCCTGTTTGATACCCACCTCAGCTTTATTAAAATGTTTGCCAAAGAGATCCCAGGCCTTGTCAAGCATCATAGTGGTATCGATATTTACGTCAATTGCCAGCAAGTCATTTGAATATTCTTTGGCAAAACGCATGGTTCTCTCATCGTAATCGGTGAGGTCGAATCCGTTTTCAAGCTTGGTTTTGGCGTTGGCTGCATCGGCATACAAACGAACAGCAGCATTCATCACCTGAGGATGATCCTTACGTGTTTGTTTTCCACTTACCAGCTGTTTCAACCTTGAGAGAGACCTGAACGGGTCAACAATAACTTTACCGATATCAGAATCACGGCGGAGGAACAACTGTCCCTCAGTGATATAACCTGTGTTATCCGGAATAGCGTGTGTAATATCGCCGCTCGAAAGTGTGGTAACCGCAATGATGGTGATTGAACCTCCTTCAGGGAACTGAACAGCTTTCTCATAGATTTTTGCCAGATCGCTGTAAAGAGATCCGGGCATACTGTCTTTGGAAGGAATCTGATCCATACGGTTTGATACGATACTCAATGCATCGGCATAAAGTGTCATATCGGTAAGCAGCACAAGTACTGTTTGTTTTTTGTCGTAAGCAAAATACTCTGCAGCAGTCAGTGCCATATCAGGAACCAGCAGCCTTTCAACCGGCGGATTTTCGGTGGTATTTACAAAGCTGATGATGCGATCAAGCGCTCCTGCATTGTCGAAAACATTTTTGTAGTACAGGTAATCATCGTTGGTAAGTCCCATTCCGCCGAGAATAATTTTATCGGCTTTTGCTCTGAGGGCTACCATGGCCATCACCTGATTGTAAGGCTGGTCGGGATCGGCAAAGAAGGGAATCTTTTGTCCGGTTACCAGTGTGTTATTCAGGTCAATACCAGCAATACCCGTTGCAATGAGTTCTGAAGGTTGTTTGCGGCGGACAGGATTTACCGATGGTCCACCGATTTCGCGAATTTCTCCTTCAACTTCCGGCCCGCCATCAATGGGTTGTCCGTAAGCATTAAAGAACCTGCCTGCAAGCTCATCACTTACTTTAAGCACCGGAGGCCTTCCGAGGAAAACCACTTCGGCATTGGTCGGAATACCTTCGGTTCCCGAGAAAATCTGCAGGGTAACATTATCACCAATAATCTTAACTACCTGAGCCAAACGACCGTTAACTGTGGCCATTTCCTCATAACCTACCCCGGTTGCCTTTAACGAGCAGGTTGCCTTGGTAATCTGGGTGATTTTGGTATATATCTTTTTAAATGCCGCGTTCTCCATCAGGCAATTCTCCTTTCATTTAAAATTTCAACAAGTTCGGCTTCGTATTTTTTGAAATCGTCGCTCAGGTAAAGTGAGTAGTTCATCTGTTTAAAGATGTTGATTACCCTCTTAAAATATGGGTTTACTTCTTCAAAACCATCAAAATCGAAATCTGACCGGCACACATTCAGCACCTTTCCGAGCATATCTTTTTGCCTTGCCATGGGCGATGAACAGTCGGTTTTGTCAAAAGCATCCTGCTGAAGTATTACAAAATCAATAACTTCTGATTTCCAGTAACGCAAATGGTATTCTACAGGAACTCCATCGTCGCCAAGGATATTGATTTGTTCATAGGCTTCTTTTCCGCGCAAAAGCAGGTTCTTTGCTTCAAGCACATTTCCAAGCCACTCCGGCGAAATATTTGCCGCCAGATACTCCTGAAGCTCAGGATATTCAAGGTATTTTGAATAGCTATCAATGGGGTCAACTGCAGGATAGCGCTTGCTGTCGGCTCTTTGCTGCGAAAGCGCAAAGAAACAGCGGGCGGCTTTTTTGGTTGATTCTGTTACCGGTTCTTTCAGGTTACCTCCTGCGGGCGAAACAGTTCCGATAAAGGTAATTGAACCTGTATTTCCGTTATTCAGAAAAACATATCCCGAACGTGCATAGAAGCTTGAAATAATAGCAGGCAAGTCCATCGGGAAAGCATCAGGACCCGGAAGCTCTTCCATTCTGTTTGACATTTCGCGCAACGCCTGAGCCCAGCGCGATGTTGAATCGGCAAGCAGCAGCACCTTCAGTCCCATGGAGCGGTAATATTCGCCCAGGGTCATGGCAGTATAAACCGACGCTTCGCGGGCAGCCACGGGCATATTTGACGTGTTGGCGATGATGGTGGTACGTTCCATCAGTTTGCGGCCTGAGCGGGGGTCATCCAGTTCGGGGAATTCCGTAAAGATTTCAACTACCTCATTGGCACGCTCTCCGCAGGCTGCCACGATGATAAGGTCGGCATCGGCCTGTTTTGACAAGGCATGCTGCAACACGGTTTTACCAGAGCCAAAAGGCCCGGGAACAAAGCCGGTTCCGCCTTCAACAATCGGATTCATGGTATCAATAATTCTTACCCCGGTTTCCATTAGTCTGAAAGGACGCGGTTTGTCAACATATGCTCTGATGGGAACCTTAACAGGCCACTTTTGTACCATGGAGACCGGAAACTCCTTTCCGTCAGCATCGGCAAGCACAGCAACAGCAGACGAAGCCTTGTAAGTTCCGGCCTGATTCACAGATTTTACAGTGTAGCGGCCTTCAAATTTGAAAGGAACCATAATTTTATGGCCGATCCAGTTTTCTTTGACTTCACCCAGCCAATCGCCGGCCTGCACCACATCGCCTGATTTTGCCAGTGGAGTAAAATCCCATTCTTTATCTATATCAATGGGGGCTGTGTATTCACCACGTTTCAGGAAAGTGCCTTCCATTTTATCCAGGTCGTTCTGCAGTCCGTCGAAATTTCGCGAGAGGATGCCAGGTCCCAGGGTAACTTCAAGCATATGACCCATAAATTCGACATTGGCACCTACCACCAGGCCGCGGGTACTTTCAAACACCTGAGTGTAAGCCTTGTTTCCCAGCACTTTAATAACTTCAGCCATTAGTTTGACGCCGGCCAGATTAATGAAACAGATTTCGTTTTGCGAAACCGGCCCGTCAACCTCAACAATTACCAGGTTGGCAATAATACCGGTAACTTTACCGGTGGTCATTTTATTTTCTTCCATCTTTTATCGAGAACTCGTTAGGAAATTCATAACTGTTTTGCAGGTCTCCGATCAGCTGCCTGAATAATTCTTCGCCTGTTGTTTTATCAAGTTTCAGCCATCTTTCAATCATGCCGAGCTTTATATAAAACGCCATCAAAACCTCGGCACTGAAATAATTGAAGGTATTCAGTTCATCCAGAAACTGCCAGCGCAGGATATCAATTGCTTTTTCGCGCTGCATTAAATTGGGGATTTCATTCAGTTGAATGATCTTTTCGGCCCAAATCCATTCTGATGAAATACCCAGGTCGCGGGCGTTGCTCCGCCTCATGATTTCAGCAATTTCGTTGGCCGGAATTACATGATTTTCGACTGAAAGCCCATTTTTCCGACCGCTGAGCACCAAAAGTACGTTGCGCAGATTCAGTTCAAACTCAAACCATTGTTTCAGAAAACCACTTCTGAGCCCAAGCATTTCATTATAGTAGTGAAGCGTAAACTCGTTGACCGGAGATAACTGCGGATGCAAGCGGGTTTCTGCCCTGAAACTTTCAATAAAACGCATCATGTAAGGCCTCAGGCTGTGAGGTTCTTTCATTTCTTCAGCCATGCGTGCAAATGAAAAAACTCCGTCAACCGGACTCTTTTCAGGCATTAACCCGAGCAGGTGAAGCAGGTTTTGGTTATCAAAAACCAGCAAAAGGTTTTCAAAAGCTTTGTAGTCAGCAGCTGACAAACCCTCTGTCAATTCTTCGCGCAACCTGTCGGTGCCAAATGCAAGCTTACCCTGCTCCAGCGTAAGTTCAGGCAGGCCGGCAACCAGATAATAATAGTTGGAGGAGAACATTATTCTGAACCAAATAAGAGATTAATGGTCCGCTGACGCATAAAGGAGCGGAAAAAGGCCTGAAAATCTTCGTCGGTGAAGCTGATCACATAACTGTTGTCAGCCGGGCCAATTTTAAATCCGCCTTTAATTTTTTCGTCGAAAGAAACTGAAACGCCTTTGCCGAGTATGGCTGAAATGCGGCTGCCAAAATATTTTTCAAGGCTTGACTCATCGGCCTTTGGCAGAACCAATGCTGCATTGCCGCCAAAATTTTCGATGGCTTTGCTGATGAGGCTTCCTACAAATTCCTTATCACTTATCGCTTCTTTCACAGGGGCTTCGGTTACCTGTGCGGTAATCATTGAAGTAATCTGCTGCCTCAGTGCACTTATGGCCTGTTTTGATGACATACGTACTTCTGATTCGGCATTGCGCTGCAGGTCGGCTGCAGTTTGCTTTGCAGTATTTAAAATAGCATCGGCATCGCGTTGCGCTTTTAATGTAATCTCTTCGGCCTGCTTGCGGGCATTCTCAAGAATTACGGCGGCTTCCTGGCTGGCTTTTTCTACTCCCTCACTGTAAATTTTTCGGGTAAGCTCCTGAAGTTTATTTTCCATTAGGGTATTTTTTCAGTTTTGGGGCAAAATTAGAGCTAATTTTCAAATTGTAAAATAAAAAATGGTGGCCCGATGAAGATTTAACCAATAATTATTGGACCGTATGGCATTGTGAATGTGAAAATTAACCCCAACAGATTCTGTTGTTAATCAATTCACAAAAAATGTTAATATTTAACCGGCTTTTCTGCTGATGTAAACTACTCAATGTCAAATTGTTTATGGAAATGTTCTTGTATGAAATCACTGTTCTCCGGAAAACCAATTATCAAACATTGAGATTTCATTCGGTGAGTTCATACCCTGCGCTGAGCGGAATTTGCAATTCCGCTCCAATTTTAATCTTTTTAGACAGCCCCTTAGCCGTGAGTCGGGGTTTTAAATGGAGCGGAATTGCAAATTCCGCTTAACTGTGGTATTAATTGGAGCGGAATTGCAACCGAGGCCGCCAAAACGGACGAGTTCAGCGGCAGAACCCCTGCCATGGGCGGTGGAAGCTAAATTCCGCTTAGCCAGGCTGTGAGTGGAATTGCAAATTTCGATTAGCTATGTTGTGATTGGGGCGGAATTGCAAATTTCGCTTAGCTATGTTATAATACAGCGGAATTACAACCGAGGCCGCCAAAGCGGACGAGCTCAGCGAAGCTAAATTCCGCTTAGCCGCAGCTAAATTCCGCTTAGCCGTGGGGGCTACGTTGTAATTGGAGCGGAATTACAAATTCCGCTTAGCTATGTTATAATACAGCGGAATTACAAATTCCGCTTAGCCGGGGCTAAATTTCGCTTAGCTATGTTGTGATTGGACCGGGATTACAACCGACCGAAGGGAGCTCAGCGGCAGAACCCCCGCCATAGGCGGTGGAAGCTAAATTCCGCTTAGCTATGTTATAATACAGCAGAATTGCAAATTCCGCTTAGCTATGTTGTAAATGAAGCGGAATTACAAATTCCGCTTAGCCGTAGCTAAATTCCGCTTAGCCGCAGCTAAATTCCGCTTAGCCGTGGGTTGATTCTTCTCAGGCTATACTTCAATATGCGCCTGTCAATAATTTACTTCTGATTATGCAATTTAATGTAAATTTGCAGTTTGCTTTACAACCGAAGAAAAGACACATAAAATGAATAAAATACTACCACTTTTTGGCCTTCTGGCTATGCTGGCCTTGGGTTCATGCCAGAATAATTCTCCATCCTCAACCGAAAAGCAGATTCTTACGGTAAGCATACTGCCTCAGAAAACTGTGCTGGAGGAAATTGCTGGCGACAAATTTGTGGTTAATGTCCTTATTCCTGAAGATGGTAACCATGAAACCTATGAACCCACCGCCAGACAAATGGCTGAAACGGGTAAATCTGTTGCCTATTTTAAACTTGGTCATCTGGATTTTGAAATCAACTGGCTGGACAAAGTTCAGATGAACTATCCCGGGATGAAGTTTTTCGATACTTCCGAAGGTCTTGAATTGATTCAGGGCGAAGAGATTCATCATGGCGATCATGTTCATGCCGGTGGAATTGACCCGCACATCTGGTTATCGGTGAGTGCCATGCGCATTCAGGCCGGCAATATGCTCAGGGGACTGATCAGCATTGACCCCGGAAACAAAGCCTACTATGAAGCAAACTATGCCGGTTTTGAATCCTCACTCGATTCGCTGGATCAAATGATTCAGGAAAAGATAAGCAGTTCAGCCGTGAAAAGTTTCTTTATTTATCATCCTTCGCTTGGTTATTTTGCCAGAGATTATGGCCTGGAACAAATTGCCATTGAACAGGAAGGCAAAGAACCCAGTCCCGCATATATGAAGGAGCTGATTGATCTGGCAAAACAAAAGAACATCACCACCATTTTTGTGAGCAGCCAGTTCAGCAAACAAAGTGCACTTACCATTGCCGGCCAGCTCAATGCCAGCGTGGAGGAGTTTAATCCCGTTGCCCCCGACTGGAAAGCAAACATGCTGGGTATTGCCTCAAAAATTGCAGGTTCTTCAAACTAAAATTTTGCAGTCACATGCCGGAAATCCTGCAATTGATTGATGCCAGCGCAGGCTATAACGATGATGTAATTTTGCGCAACGTAAACCTGACCATTTTCGATCAGGATTATATTGGCGTAATCGGACCTAACGGAGGTGGCAAAACCACACTGGTGAAACTTATACTGGGTTTGCTCAAACCTATGCAGGGAGAGGTAAAATACTACGCCTCCGGCAACACCAATCTTATCGGATACCTGCCTCAGGTAAGCCAAACCGACAAGAATTTTCCGATTACCGTGCTTGAAGTAGTTTTATCCGGATTAATGTCTTCGAAAGGAAAACATGCACGCTACAACAAATCGGATAAAGCAAAGGCATTAAATATACTGCAGATGATGGGAGTTGCCCATCTGCGCGATAAAAGCATCGGCCAGCTGTCGGGGGGGCAGATGCAAAGGGTTTTTCTGGGGAGAGCCATTATTTCGGAACCGCGGCTGTTAATTCTTGACGAGCCCAATACCTTTGTTGACAATAAATTTGAGCACGATTTATACGAATTGCTGCATCAACTCAACCATAAAATGGCCATTTTAATGGTTTCGCACGATGTGGGAACCATTACCACCCATGTAAAAACCATTGCCTGCGTAAACCGCAATCTGCATTATCACAAATCAAATATTATTACACAAAGCCAGCTCACCGCCTACAACTGCCCCATCCAGCTGATTACCCACGGGGATGTGCCACATACAGTGCTGGGAGAGCATCACCACCACCATCATGACTGAACACATTTTTCAGCTTTTTGAATATGCCTTCTTCCGGAATGCCATTTTTGCAGCCATCCTGGCCAGTGTAACCTGCGGAATTGTTGGCAGTTACATTGTAGCGAGACGTATGGTTTTTATAAGCGGTGGAATTACCCATGCTTCCTTTGGCGGCATTGGCATTGCTTACTTCTTCGGGCTGAATCCGGTACTTGGTGCTGCTGTTTTCAGCGTGTTGTCGGCCATTGGCATTGAATACATTTCGGGGAAGACCAATGTTCGTGAAGATTCTGCCATCGGAATTCTCTGGTCGCTGGGGATGGCGCTGGGGATCATTTTTGTTTTTATGACTCCCGGCTATGCGCCCAACCTGATGTCGTATCTTTTCGGAAGCATTCTTACCGTTGGCAAAACCGATCTCTGGCTGATGCTGGGGCTGAGTGCATTGATTGCAGGCTTTTTTATAAGGTATTATCATCTTATTCTTTTTGTGGCCTTCGACGAGGACTATGCCCGGTCTCACCGCATTTCGGTTAATTTCCTTAAGTACATCATCATCAGCCTGGTGGCACTTACCATTGTTATGAATATCAGGGTGGTGGGAATTATACTGGTTATTTCTTTTCTTACCATACCTCAGTCAGCGGCAAATCTTTTTACCCATAATCTGAAAAAGATGATGATTCTATCTACCCTGATTGGAATTATCGGCTCCTTATCTGGCATATACATATCCTACTTTCTGAATATTCCTTCGGGGGCCACCATTATTTTTGTGTTTGTACTTATCTTCGGCATTGCAAAATCCTATCAGCTCCTCAGCATCAGGGCAGGTATAAAAAGGCAGGTAAAAAGCAGTTGAAAAGCAAGGCAGTTAAATCAAAAACAGAACATTGAACTTACTGATTTTCAGACTGGCAAAAGCCGGGCTGCATCAGGCCGCGGATGTTTTCCCGGAAGATAGCAACATGTTAATATGCAACTTTTTCGATGCGATATAAAAATTTTAATAATTACTATTGCATTTTAAAAAATGATTTATATTTGCATTGAAGGTTGCTGGTATACATTGGAGAACCTGGGTTTCTTGTGGTAAAAACAAGCAGTACGAACAAAAACAAACTGGCTAAGAGATCCTTTTGAGAGTGGTGAGTTTTTAAAAGTTGCTTTTGAATGGGAAAAGTAGTAGGTTTGTGGGGTTATAAACGAGTTTGCAGAAAGATTGATGACAGTGAGAACTTTAATTTACAGCACCTAATTGACAGACACGAAAATATTTTATGAGAAATAGAGGACGATTTCAAGCACAAGGTAATGGGATAGAAAAATCTGAGGCATGGGCTCAACAGGACGATGTATACAAGGACAACGGAACTGATATGCTTGACGACTTGGAAACTCAGTTAACCCAAGCAGAATTTGACGACAGATACATTGCGCTACAAAAGGCAAGAGACTTTGTCAATAGGTGTCCGCTTGACGGTGTTCCCCCGCTGAAGAAAACCTACTCAAACAATCTGCAAAACCGTGCAGTCAGGATAGATATTGAAGTCAATGCAGGAGTAGCATTTTTAACCAGACCAAAAGAATAATCATGGACGAAAGAAAGACACTCTTCATTCAATTTCTAAATGACAAGAGAACTTACAATCTCAATGTAAGCTATTGGAGAAAGAAATTGCAGAAAGCATTGGACGAAAAAATTAATAGCAAAGACCAGTTTATTCAGAACAGGAACAACAAGGGACAAAAGTTTTATGACGGTAATCCCATTTTTAGCTATTACAGCAAGCCCAAAAACAAAGCCCTGAGAATTATTCAGGAAGATCCCATTGAGATTAGCAGCTATTCTGAAATCAAACTTATTGACGTTTGGCTTGATAAAATACGAATTGCTAAAAACCAAAACGAAGATTTTGAAGTTCAAGAATTAGTTATCTCAATTTTCTTAACTAGTTCAAGTGTTGAAAGTTGTATGCGTATTGTTCGCGCCTGGTATCTTAATGACCTTAACCAAGATAATATTGATAATTTCCTTAATGAGCAAACATGATAAAGTCAAGCGACTATATTGTGGTGATGAGAAGTAAACCAGCCGAAAACAGCGGATTTGCGTTATGGGGGCTGACGTGCTTAGATTTAAGTTCAGTTTTCCAATTGGGCTTTTGTGCTGGGTTGACAGTTATGTGCTCCAATTCCCGCCACTGCGCCAAATGCCAAAACGTTCCAGAAAATTTAAATAACAACAGTTACGATGAAATATAGAGACCCTAGTCCAGAGATTTTACGAATTGAACAACTCGTAAATGGTGTAAAAGTAGGTGATATTAGATTGCCTAAATTTCAAAGACCTTTCGTTTGGGATAAAAACGATATTTTAAAATTATGGGATAGTGTATATAAAGGATACCCTATTGGAAGTATTTTGTTGTGGCTAACCAAAGAACAACTCGCAAGCGAAAGGAAAATAGCTGACTTAGAAATTAATGACAGACCAGACGAGTACCCAACAAATTATTTACTTGATGGACAGCAAAGATTATCTACCTTATGTGGAGCGTTGTACTGGAATGGAAAAGATAAGAAAAGTCCATGGAATATTGTATTTGACTGTGATAAAGAAATATTCTTATTTCCAAATGAAGACGATAATGAAAAAATTAATTTATTCCCATTAAATAAACTTATTGACACTGGCGACTTTATTAATCAGTGCAAGAGATTTGAAGCTTCACAAAATAAAGAAAGGTATAATGAGAATGCACTAAAGTTATTGAAATCAATCAAGGATTATAAAATTGCGGCTGTGCGAATTGGAGATATGAATTTAAATGAAGTAGCTCCAATTTTTGAAAGAATCAATAGTTCTGGAAGACAATTAACTATGGTTGATTTAATGAGAGCCGCTACATGGAAAGGTGGATTTGATTTGAATGATGCAATTGAGACAATTAGAACTGCATGTGAGTCTAAAAATTTTGAAAACATTAAAGACACACATATTTTAAGAAGTATTTCAGCTTGCACGGGGCTTGGCATACATAAGGAAGATATAGATAAACTTCGTGATAGAAGTTCTGAAGAATTGAAAAGAGCTGCAAACGAGTCTGTTGAAGCTTACAAATTAGCAGTTGATTTTATAACATCAGAACTTCCTTTGCCATCAATTAGTTATTTGCCATATGGTTTACAATTAACTTACTTAGTTGAGTTTTTTAATTTATGTCCAAAACCGTCAATTCATCAGAGACACGAGCTAGCTAGATGGTTTTGGAAGACCTCTTTGACCCAACACTATGGGAGTGCAAATACAGGGTTAATTACAAAAGACCTTTCTCAGGTAAGAGACTTTGCAAAAGGAACAATTGAGAAATTGTCAGTAGACAAGAAAATAAATTTTAAAGGTTTTCTTTCAGATAATTTTATACTGAATAAAGCTTCTAGTTTAACTTTTGCCCTATTGTTAGCAACCAATAAACCTAAAAGTTTTCTTGATGGTACGACAGTTGACACATATAAGGCATTATCAGTAATTAATAAATTAGAATTTCATCATATTTTCCCAAAAGCATTTTTAATTTCTTCAGGGATATCAAAAAGTGAGGCAAACTACCATTCAAATATCTCAATGCAGAATCTTTCTAACAATCGTGAAATATCCGACACAAAACCATCTGATTATTTTAGGGTTATTGAAGAAAGACTGCAAGAAAAACTTGATATCGTATTGGTAAGCAATTTTATTAGCACAGAAGGTTTTGAAGCGGGGAAACAAGATGATTATTATACTTTTATAAAAGAAAGAAACAAATTGTTAACTGAAAAAATAAACTCTCTAGTTGACAATGAAGTATTATAAAAAACCAACCCTAATCAAACAGCCCCCCCAGCTGTTAACTGCCCGATTGCGCCTCTCTCCTACTCCTATGTGTCTCATATCCACCGGTTTTATATTTTCAATAAATCAAGCTCAAAAATCGTCCTTTCGATTTCCTAAAATCGTCCTTTCGATTTCCCAAAGTCGTCCTTTCGATTTCCTGAAGTCGTCCTTTCGATTTCTCTAAATCGTCCTTTCGATTTCCTAAAGTCGTCCTTTCGATTTCCTGAAGTCGTCCTTTCGATTTCCCAAAGTCGTCCTTTCGATTTTGGGAGAGGAAAGAAATGATGTAAAAAAGGTTAGTAAGCTGCCTTGCTTGTGTTACAAAATAATTATATTGCATTTTAAAAATGATTTATATTTGCATGGAAGGTTGCTGGTTTAAATTACAAAGCCTGGGTTCCTTAAATTGAAAACAATGTGTGCTAACACAACCGAACTGACCATGATGAATAATCCGGACTAAAGTATGCCACGATTCCGGAGCAAAGCAGGCCACTCATTCCGGACTAAAGTAGGCCACCCATTCCGGAGCAAAGCAGGCATTCTATTTAAATTCTTATTCATCTCAGTCTTTATATCACCTGATACTTTTAATACATTTTTAACATTTATTGTCAGTGCAGGGCAGTCTTTATCAAACCTCTTATAAAACCCACCATTCCGGGCTAACAAACAAACCAATATAAATAGTACCTTAGCGGCATATAAATTGGCAGGTATGAAAGCAAAATTAACCATCAAGAAACTTATTGAAGAGGCCAGAGAGTTTTGTAAAGCAGAATCCGTTTACAAAAACAAAGAACTTTTTGGAGTAACTGACGGAAAGGCTGTTGGCACATTCATTGAGCACAAATTCAAAAAGCATTTAGACGACAAATATCTTCTTACCATAGGCTCTTCTGCCAGCGGAATTGATCTGCCATCAGACGAAATTAAAACTGATATTAAGGTTACTTCTATCAAACAACCACAATCCTCCTGCCCTTTTAAGGATGCAAAACAGAAAATATACGGGCTTGGCTACAATCTGCTGGTGTTTGTTTATGATAAGACTGATAATCCGCAATCAAAAACCGCAACATTGAATTTTGTCAGCTGCTCATTCATCTCCAAAGAAAGAAGTGCAGATTACACCACCACATACCGACTGCGTGAAATGATAAATGATCAGGCCAATGAAGCAGATATCATTGCCTATCTGCAGGATAAAAACATTCCGGCAGACGAAATCACATTAGCACAATTGGCAGAGCAAATATTAATAAATCCGCCTGAACAGGGATATCTTACTATATCCAACGCCTTGCAATGGCGATTGCAGTATCAGCGAATTGTTGATTTAAATAAAAATGTAAAAGGAATTACCAAAATAGTAGATAATTACAAAAAATGATGAAAGTTTTTGAAGCAAACATTTCTCATCAGGCAGCCGGTTTGCTTAACGAAAAATTAAGCCTGGTAACTCTTTTTGAGATTGCCAATAAAAAGTTGGCAGATGATTTTGGCATTCTTAACTTTTTTGGCAATCAACAGGAATATGATATTTTCAAAGAAACAATCTCCTGCAGCAGTCTTATTGCTTCTGAGCCTGACCGGACTGAATACGGCGACTTTCAAACCAATTCAAATCTGGCAAAATCAGTGTCGCAGTTTCTTCGGAATCAAAAAAAAATAAACCCAAAAATTATTATAGAACCAACATGCGGCAAGGGCAACTTTATTGTAGCTGCACTAACAGTATTTCAACAGATTGAAACAATTATCGGAATTGAAATTTACAAACCTTACACATGGGAATCCAAGTTTAGTATTATAGATTATTACCTATCAAATCCTGACAGTAACAAACCAAAAATTGAAATTTTTCATAATAACGTGTTTGAATTTGATTTCAGCTCAATTGCTGATAAAATTAAAGGTGAGATATTGGTTTTAGGAAATCCGCCCTGGGTAACCAACTCCAAACTAAGCAGTTTGGATTCAGATAACTTACCTCAGAAATCGAACTTTAAAAAACACAGTGGCTTTGATGCCATTACAGGAAAAGGAAACTTTGACATTGGTGAATACATAACCCTGATGATGTTTGATGCTTTTCAGCATTCTTCCGGACATATGGGTTTTTTGGTTAAAAATTCCGTTATTAAGAATATTGTATACGACCAGCTTCAGCGGAAATACAAAATCTCAGATATTGAAAAGTTGACCATTGACAGTAAAAAAGAATTTAATGTTTCGGTAGAAGCCTCTTTGTTATTTTGTAAGCTAAACAAATCACCGCATTACACCTGTAAGGAATATAATTTTTATCAATCAGCTCCGTTCATTAAAGAATTCGGCTGGGTTTCAGGTAAATTTGTTTCTGATACAGGGTTGTATCGCCACAGCAGTTATATTGACGGGGATTGTCCTTTTGAGTGGAGGCAGGGTGTAAAACACGATCTTGCTTCGGTTATGGAACTGGAGCGCTCAAATGGTAATTTTACTAATGGTCGTAATCAGGAAACAGAACTTGAAGAAGATCTGATTTTTGGAATTCTGAAAAGTTCTGACTTAAAACAATCAGTAATTAGCCAATCAAGAAAGTATACCATAATTACACAAAAGAAAGTTGGCCAGGATACCTCCGGTATCAGACAGAAATATCCCAAAATCTATGAATATCTGAACTTTCACAGAGAACTGTTCAAACAAAGAAAATCGAGTATTTACAGCAACAAACCCGACTTTTCGATCTTTGGCATAGGAGATTATTCTTTTTTGCCGTATAAAGTTGCAATTTCCGGCTTGTATAAAACATTCAGTTTCAGCCTCATTTTACCGGCAAACAACAAACCCCTGATGCTGGATGACACCTGCTATTTACTGGGATTTGACAACCTGGAATTTGCAGCATATACAAGTATACTGCTGAATTCAGACATAACCAAAGAGTTTTTGCAGGCCATAACTTTTGCCGATGCAAAACGCACCTTTACTAAAGATATACTGATGAGGATTGACCTGTATAAATTGGCAACACTTTTTCCCGGGCAGGATATTCAAAAAGAGATTGACACCTTAAACAATACCTTTAACCTGAATATTTCAATTAACAACTGGACTGCATATGTTAAAACCCTGAAAAATAAACGACCCTCAGCTCAAATGAACATTTTTTCAGGAAAAGATGCCGAATCCTGACAATTAATATGCAGAAATCAAACTGCATCATCTCGTATTCTTTCTTTCACCAGGGTTTGCTTAATTTCTTCTCAAATAAACCTTGCCATTTGTAAATTCGGGTCTAAAAAAAGAGATGATATTTTTTGAGTACTGGTAAAAAGCAGTAAGTTTGTGAAGCTATGAATGAGTTGGCAGTAATATTAAAACCAAAAGACAGACTTTGCATATGGTTCGGGATAACGGGAAGGTTTCTTAACATAATGACTAATGTTATAAGAAAATGTTATTTTGAATTTTGAAAATTGATTTATATTTGCAACGAGGGTTGTTGGTTTAAATTACAAAGCCTGGGTTCATTGCAGTAAAAACAACGTTTCCTAACAAAACCGAACTGACCATGAGATCCTTTTTCCTGAGTGCTGACTTTTTTAAAAAGTGATTTTTATGAATGGGAAAAGTAGTAAGTTTGTGGGGCTATAAACGAGTTGGCGTTCATTGGAGAAAAACAGCATCAAACATTGGCAAAAGTTGATAACTAAAATGAGTATTAACAATTAAATTTAAAAATAATGAGAGGAACAACAAACAATTTGATTTTTCCATTATTATTACTGGG